>CAYVGN010000088.1:0-9464 GCA_964451215.1 uncultured Acidobacteriota bacterium | reverse complement strand
GGAGAGGTAGACCGCGAACCTGGTCGGATCACCCGGCGTGCTGGCGACCATCCCGCCGCCGCCCAAGTCAAATACCTCGGACACGTAAAACTTGACCGGAGCGCACTTAGGCGAGTCGGTGATCAGGCAGGGCAGGTAGGGCGCGGTGTCGTGCACGATCTGCACGCCGGTCTGGTCGTTACCGTCGGTGGTCAGCTCTCTCATGTAGAACGAAACCGGCACATCGCCGGTGGGTACCCGCAACTGTAGTTGCTCGCCACCAGTCAACTGGCAGTCGCCCATCATGTTGGTGATGGAGGTGCCGACAATCGTGTCCATGGCGTACAGGTTTGCGCCGCCTGCAGTGCTGCCGACCAGGAAGTCGCTCTTGGGGCCGCAGTCGTTCTTCCCGGTGCCGGTGGTGAACGGCGGGATGGGCGGGAAAGGTATGCCGACCCTAGCCTCCGGCGGCGGCGCCGCGATGATGCTGTCATCCACCGATTCGCCTGGCGCGCAGGGGTCGGCGGTCACTCCGTAATAGAGGTGGCCGTTGATTTCGCCAGAGCCGCCCGAGGCCCCCACGAAGGAGTTGGAGGCGACCGAAGCCCCGGCGTACGGCCCGGTGTAGTGGGCCGTGGAATAGGACGCCACTGCCGAGTTGAAGGAGTCGGTGGTGAGGCTGCCGTTTATCTGGACCTGGCACTGGCCGCGGATAGCGAGGCCGTACAGCGGCATGAAGCCGGGCTCCACCACCGCGATCTCCCGCACCACGACCTGGGTGGTGGTCCACAGCGGTCCCGCCACCATGCCCCGCACCGTCAGCCTCCACCGCTCCCAACTGTGCCAGGTGATCTGGTCCGGGTCCAGGAAGCGCCGGTAACTCACCATCGTGGCGTCATCAACCGAGTAGCTGGCGGTCAGCGTGCCGATGGTGAACGAGCCGGTGCGCATGGCGTTGAACTCGTCCACCCTGGCGGACTCGGGGAAATTGCCGCTTGGCCCCAGCACGACAGGGTTCGTGTTGTAGGTCGGCTGGGAGCCGGTGGTGTCGTACGTGCCCTCGGCGATGGGCGTGCTGGCCGCTGCCGGGTTGAGCCAGGGACCGTAAACGTTCTTGAACCAGTCGGCCGCCCGCTGCACTCCGGCCATGGAGGCGTACGCCGCCTGGGTCTGGTTCTTGTAGTTGAAGCTGGCGAAGCTCTCGGTCTGGGTCACAAACATCAGCGCCGCCGCCAGCATGGAAAGCAGCAAGATGCCCAACAGGGCGAAGACCAGCGCCATGCCCCGTTCCTGGTTCTTACTGGACGCTGCTTCCGGTATCGGGTGATTCTGATGAGCTGCGCTCATAGTGCTTCCTCGCCTCCCTACGGTACCGGCACCGGGACGGTGGGCGGCTTGACGGGCAAGTTGCCCATCAGGCCGTCGTTGGCAACTCGCAGGGCATACATGATGTTGCGGGGGACAAAGGTCTGCCGCAAGGGGATTGGTTTGGTGCCGCCGGCGCCCGTCACCTCCACCGCCGGGGTCCCGGCCGCGGTCTGCTGCTGCGCGCGCACCTGCAAATCCACCATGACGTTCGTGACAAAGGTGAAGGGCCCCAGCACCGTCGGGCTGCTGGGGGTGTCGAAGCGAAACACCAGGGCGGAGGCGTCATTGCAGACATTGTCGGCGACGATGACCGGCGGCTCCTGCGCCGTGGCCCAGACGTCCGTGTCCGAGCGCACCAGCCTTCCGGTGCAAGTGCCGGCGGCACCCGGGGTGTAGCGGTACTCGATGTAGCGCATGGTGCCGTTCCCGGCGCCGCGAATGTCGCCGAAAAGCCTGAGGGTATTGGAGGCCGGATAGGTGGGCGACGACACCCCGTCCGGGAAAGGCGCTTCACTGGCCCGGACCGGCACCGGCGTGATGGTGTGGTTGGCGGTGATCAGGGCGCGGAACTGGTTGCCGCTGGGATCCACCTCGGCGATGGTTACGTCCTCTATACCGGCTGGATCGCCGCTGCTGCCGACCTGCACCACGCGTCCCGGGTACATCCCCACCACCGAGCCGACAGCAACCCACTGCAGCACAGTACCGGCGGTGAGGGCCGAGGAAGAGCTGGTGGCCACGCCGGGGTAATAGCCGGCCTGGCCGATGTCCAGGGCCAGCAACTCCAGGGTGGTCCTGCCTGTCTGGCTGGCGCCCGCCACCTGCTGCTGCCGCACGTAACGCAGTTGCAGCATGCTCATGAACTGCGTCATGGCCCCCAGCACCACGGTGAGCACCACGATGCTCACCAGCAACTCCAGCAGAGAGAAGCCGCCCGCGGTCTGCGGGCAGGTTCGCTTCCGAAAGCCGATCGTTGGCCGCGTCATTATAGTTGCGCCTTCAAGCAAGTGAGGATAGCCGAGGGACGGGAGGCGTCACTGGTCGGGCCGATGGCCCTGCCTCCCACCCAGACGGTCATCCGCTTGATGGTGTTGGGCAGCCCGGTGGTGGTTGACGTTTCCACGTACCAGCGGCGGGTAAACACCAGGTCAGCGGCGCCGGCGGTGGTGGCGCCGCCGCCCTCTCTCAAGTATTCCACGAAGCCGGTGACATCGGAAGTAACGCTGCCGCACGGCGGGCTGGCGCAGGTCAACTGCGCGTCCGTGAAGGGAGCGCCCAGCAACTGGTCCATCTTCTGGGCGGCCAGAGCCGTGCACTGGGCCACAGTAGTGCCCATCTCCTTGCTCTGCCGGGTAGCCATGCTGATCAGCCCGGCCAGCGCAAACACCGCCACCACGCAAATCACGGTGGCGATCATGGTTTCGATCAGCGTGGTGCCCGACTGGTTGCGGTTGCTGCGGTTCTGCATACGCACCCCGTCTCTACATCACTTCCCAGCTCGTGCCGGACTGGCGGTAGACGGTGGTCTTGCCCGCCAGCGTGGAGCAGACACCCAGCACTTGAGCGCTGCTGCCCTGCAGGTAGAAGCAGCGGCTGTTGATGGGGCCGCTGCCGCTCACCAGCAGGCCCCGCGTGTTGAAGGTCATGTCGGTGTCCGGCCCACCGCTCTGCCCCGCCGGCGGGGAACTCACCGTGGCGGTGATAAAATCCACCCTGGGGGGCAGGGAAATATCGGCGCTGCCCGGGTCCAGTACCCAACTGGTAGAGCCGCGCGCGCGATACTCGATCCGGTAGGTGCGCGCCGAGGCGTCAATCACCACCCGGTACTGGGCGTCGCGGGCGGTGGCCTTGATCTTGGCCAGTTGGGCGCTGGCCGCCAGGCTGCGCGCCGCGCTGCTCAGCCGGTAGCTGGCCACCGCGCTGAACATTGCTCCCGCGGCCAAGCCGGCCAGCACCATACCGATCAGGACCGTGATGACCAGTTCGATGACGGTGACCCCTCGCTGGGAATCGCCCTTCCCCTGCCGCCTGCGGTCATCTGTTGAACGCATGCGAACATCCTTTGCGCCGCCGGAGGAGAATGCGGCTTGCTGCATTGGAATTGAAGCTCGACTGCCCAAGTCTACCGCCGCCATCTCTGCTTGTAAAGCGCGAAGCCGCCAGGGAGGGGGGATGTGACACCCCGGGCACCAGCACCCTCAAGGACCGAGGAGCACTTCTGCGGCCACTCGGCCCGCAAGGCTTGCCCTCGCTGCTGCAAGGCCTTACGGACCACCGCCGCCGGCCGCCGGTTCCCTCACCCGGCCCGGGCGTGGCGTTCCTTCCCATTTCATCCCTTACCGGGGAGCCTCCGCCCGTGCCGCTAAACCCTGCCCGCCGGGTGAAGACCTATTCCAGCCAAACCGGCGTGGTCTACCAGTACGTGTTCGCGGGCCAGCGACGGGCGCGGCGCCGCTGGTTGAGGCAGGGGACCGAGTTCCTCTTTGACGTTTCCGCCGATCGCAGGACCAGCTTCCCGCTTGCCGTCTTCCTCAGCGATCGGGCTGTGCGCTGGTGGCAGCAGGCGTACGGGCGCCCCCTTTCCTCCACCGAGCAGTACGCCGCGGCCAGGATGCGCCTGTTCCGCGCCTTTGACCAGAACGCTGAGCTGGAGCGCCAGAGCGGCTCCCTCGCCGTTGATCGCAGCAACATCGAAGAGCTGCTGGCCGCTCTCGATATCAGTTGAGCTGGCTGTGGCCTCCCGGGGTCGCGGAGCGGAGGGAAAACAAAAAGGGCCTCGCTGCTGCGAGGCCCTCCGAACCCTGACGAAGCAGAAAGCCTACTTCTTCTTCCCCGCTTTCTTCTTCGCCGGCTTCTTGGCTGCGCATTTCATCGGCTTTGTTCTCCTTTACCGTCGCCACCGGCTGCGCGCCGACAGCGATATTGAATGTATAGAGGTTGCTCCCACTGATGTCAAGAGAAAAGTGGAGCGCGGCGCGCCGAGCAACCAGCGAGCGCAAGATTGGCGTCGCACGATTCCCGCGGGCTTCCGGGCGCGACGCGGCGACCAGCATTCTTGCCCGTCGTTGCCCGGCCGGACGGGCAGCAATGCCCGTCCCCACTTGCCGGATTGGGCCTACAATGGGGATGATGGGTCGCGCGATCCGCATCGCGGCGCTGGCCGCCTCCTTTGCGCTTCCGGCTCCACCGCTGCCTGCGCAGCAGGCAAGGCTGGGCGCCGCTGCGGAGCAACAATTGCCCACCATCCGCGTGGACGTGGAGGTGGTCAACGTGCTCTGCACGGTGAAGGATCGCAAAGGTCGGCTGGTGAATACCCTCAGCGCCAGCGACTTCGAAATCCTCGAAGACGGGCAGCGGCAGACGATCCGTTACTTCTCGCGCGAAACCGATCTGCCGTTGACCATCGGCCTGCTGGTGGACACCAGCGTCAGCCAGTTTCGCCTGGTCCCCGCGGAGAAGGAAGCGGCCGAGACGTTCCTCCACCGGGTGCTGGGGCCCAAGGACCTGGCGTTCCTCATCAGCTTCGACACCGACGTGGACCTGTTGCAGGACTTCTCCTCCAGCCTGGCCCTGCTGAGGCGCGGGCTGGAGAAGCTGCGGGTGAATGCGCCGGTCGCGCCCGTTTCCCTGCCCACCGTGCAGGGGCCGTTCCCCGGGCTGCGCCGCGGCGGCACGCACTTTCATGACGCCGTCTACCTGGCCGCGCGGGAAAAACTGGCCGCGGAAGTGGGGCGAAAGGCGGTTGTGGTCATCACCGACGGCCAGGACCAGGGAAGCAAGGTGAAGCTGGAGGAAGCCATTGAGGCGGCGCAGAAGGCCGATGTCATCGTCTACGGAATCCTGTTCTATGACCCCGCCTTCTACGGCTTTCGCTTCGCTTACTCGGGGGAAGGCGCGCTGAAGAAGCTTGCGGAAGAGACCGGGGGGCGCATGATTCGCGTGGACCGCTCCCGAGACCTGGCCGCCGCTTTTGAGGAGATCGCACAGGAACTGCGCAGCCAGTACAGCCTCGGTTACACGCCCACCAATGCCCGCCGTGACGGCCGCTTCCGACGCCTCCGCGTCCAGGCCCTTAACCAGGAGCTGCGCGTGCAGGCACGCAAGGGCTACTACGCCCCGGGCGGCGGCCAACAATGAAGAATGAAGAATGAAAGGTTAGCCAGGCGCTCATTTTTCATTCTTCATTTTTCACTGTAGCTGTAAAAGCCCTGGCCGGTCTTGCGGCCCAGCCGTCCCGCAGCGACCATCTTCTTCAGCAAGGGGCAGGGCCGGTACTTGGGGTCGCCCAGCCCCTCGTGCAGCACGCGCAGGATGGAAAGGCAGGTATCCAGGCCGATCAGGTCGGCCAACGCCAGCGGCCCCATGGGGTGGTTCATCCCCAGCTTCATCACCGTGTCCACGGCCTCCGGCGTTCCCACACCCTCCATTACGCAGCAGACGGCTTCGTTGATCATGGGCATGAGCACGCGGTTGGAGACGAAGCCGGGATAGTCGTTCACCTCGACCGGCGTCTTCCCCAGGCGCTCGGCCAGCGCGCGGGTGAGCTGGAGCGTGGCGTCAGAGGTGGCCAGGCCGCGGATCACCTCCACCAACTGCATCACCGGCACCGGGTTCATGAAATGCATGCCGATAAAACGGTCGGGCCGGGAAGTGACAGACGCCAAGCGGGTGATGGAAATCGAGGAGGTGTTGGTGGCCAGGACCACCTCGGGGCGGCAGAGGCGGTCCAGGTCGCGGAAGACGGCTGCCTTCAGATCGAACTCCTCCGGGGTGGCTTCCACCACGAAATCGGCCTGCGCCGCCGGCTCCAGTTCGGTGCTCGTCTGGATCCGGCCGAGCGCCGCCTGCTTCTCCTCGGCGGTGATCTTGCCCTCTTGCGCCTCCCGGTCCAGGTTGCGAGAAATGGTGGCCAGGGCGCGCTCCAGGAAGGCTTGCGCGACGTCGCGCAGGATCACCTGGTAGCCTGAGCGGGCCAGCACGTGAGCGATACCGTTGCCCATCGTGCCGGCGCCGACTACGGCCACCGCGCGAATTGATTCCAGATTCATCATGGCTACTCTTTCACTGCCAGGGTCGCCGCACTGCTGCTGAGACACAAAGCGGCCCCCCTGGCCTGCGGACCGTGCTGAGCATACAGCCTTTCCTCAGCGAAGAATTGCCCTCGCCCAATGGTAGCATCCCCGCTCCAAACCCTGTTGTACTCCCCAGGCCGGAAAGGCGCCCAAGCAGGGGAAAAAGGGGGGTGAGGGCGGGCGCTGGCCCAGTGCCGCCTGCAACTTTAGTACCCCCGCGGAGTGGTAGTACCGCACCCCAAACCGCCGCTGGTACTGCCGCAAAAATGTGTCCTCCGTTCTATTGCCCGCGCTATTGCAGAGGGCCTACAATCGAGCATCATGGGATTGTAGGGTGGCCGTTATGAGCGAAGACAAACGCCGTGCCCGCCGCTTTGACCTCCACTTGCCGGTGACCGTCACCTCGATCGGCGAGAAGGAAGCCGCCGCCGCGGTCCGCACCAAAGACATCAGTTCCTCCGGCTTGTTCATCGAGCTTGATGAGAGGGTGCAGCCGGGGACCAAGGTGGAGATGCTCGTGACGCTGCCGCGGGAGATCACTCAGGCCGGGGCGGTGCGCCTGCGCTGCACCGGCCGCGTCGTCCGCGTCGATCGCCAGCAGGAGCGTACCGGCCTGGCAGTGACCATCGAGCGCTACGAATTCCTCCGCAATCGCGAGGCGGAGTCCGACACCATCCAGTAAGCGAGGCGAGCGGGCGGAAGATCGGTCTCAAGGGAAGCGGGCGCCGCAGCGCCGGTTGCCCGGCCCCGACTTCCAGTTCCCCTTTCCCAATCCTGCAGTGAGGTGGCTGCCTGGGGAGGATTCGAACCTCCATAACAGGATCCAAAGTCCTGCGTCCTACCATTGAACGACCAGGCAAGCTTTCGGCTATTGTCGCCCACCCGGGTCGTCCACGGCAATACATCCGGTGAGCAGGAACGCGGCACGACGCGCGGCGGCGCTCGAGAATAACGTCCCCACTCGGCGGGCCGACACCAGATCACGGCCCGGAGGCTGGCGCCGGGGGCCTGGAACTCGCCAGCGCACGGAGATAGAGCACCATCTGCCAGATCTGCGGCTCGGTATGCAGGCCGCGGCCGATGGGCATTCCCGAGTAGCGGATGCCTTCCGAAATGATCCAGTAAAGCTGTCCGTCGCTATACTTCTGCGTGGCGGGCAAGGTCAGATCGGCGGCCCGGGGATAGAGGCTCTGGCCGAGGGTAGTGTGGCCTTTTCCGTCGCCGCCATGGCACAGGGCGCAGTGCTCCTGGTAGCGCCTTCGACCTTGGTTCCAGTTGGCCTCCGATGCCGCCAGAGGACTTGTGCGGGTCTTGTATTCATCCGGGATCGTGAGCAGCTTGGCGCGCTGGTCCGGGGGCGGGACCGGCCGCCCGGGTTCGCCCGAGCAACTGGCTAGCAGACAACACAAGACCACAAAGACACCCGGGCCGAGAACCTGCCTGTACTTGGCGACGTGCCGCCGCTGTGTGTCCTTCTTTCGGGGGTCCATGCTGGCACTGCATCATAATAGGTTCTGTTTGCGGGAAGAAAGGCCGATGAGATGGCCCAGCCCGGGCGCCGGCTCGGGTTGCGCCAGCGTGGGTTTCGTAACCGGCTCCGGCAGGCAAGAAAGGCGGCCGGTGATGTTTGATTCCTTCAAGTTTGCACTGCCGCTGTTCCTGATTGTCTTCGCAGCACAAGGCCGCGTCCTGCCAGGACCGGCTGTCAGAGCGCAGGTGCCCGCCGAACTGGAGCGCGATCCCGCGGTTCGCGCGGCAGTGGAGAAGCTTCCCAGTGGTCTGCGGGTGGCGTTGAAGATCGCGCCCGGCCCGGCTGCGGAAGCCTTTCGAATCACCCAGGCCGGCGGGCAGTTCACGGTGGAGTCGCCTACTGCTCTAGGCTTGGCCTACGGCGCGTACGCGCTGGCCGAGGCGCCGGCTGCCGCTGCCCGGGCCCCGGCGCTGGAGCACCGCATGGTTTTGCTGCGGGCGCCGGCCACGGCCGCGGAACTGGAACCGGTGCTTGGCCGGGTGGTGGAGAACGGCGCCAACGCTGTGCTGTTCTGGGGAACGGAAGACTACGTGCCCTGGGAGGACGCCGGCGGCGCCGAGGAGCAGCAGGCGCGCGCGCGGCTGACGGAGTTCCTCCGGCTCGCCCACGCCTATCACCTCCGCCTCTACTTGTTCGGCACCGAGTTGCTGCTCCCGGCCACCGCCCTGGACGCACTCGGGCCCGAGCCCACCCAGGAGCGCATCAACCAGGCGTTGCGCGACAAGTACCGCCGCCTCCTGCGCGCCTTCCCCGATCTGGACGGCGTGGCCACTATGCCCGGCGAGCAGTATCCCCGCGGGCGCTTTCGCCGGCGCGACGTGATCCGCCACGGGGACGGGCTGGAGTCCAGCTACCGCGCCTTCCTCAAGGCCATCCACGGCGTGGTGGCCGGTGAGTTCGGGAAGACCCTGGTGAACCTCACCTGGGCCACCAATGACTTCGAGCAGCACAGCGCGGCTACGGTCTTCCAGCGCGTCTTCACGCCTCAGGTGCCACTGGACAAGTTGCTGCTGGCGATCAAGGTGACGCGTGTGGATCAGTGGTATTACGGTAGCGCCTTCAATCCCACTTTCGGGCTCACGCCCCACCAGACGATCGCGCACGTGGAGACGAACTCCAGCTACCACGGCCTGGGCACCATGCTGGATTTTCCCGCGCGCTACTTCCAGGCAGGCCTGGAGTGGGCCGCCGAGCGCGGCACGCGCGGCGTCTTCTACGGGTTTCCCCACCGCGGCAATCTGCTGGAAGAGGGGATGTTCTACGTGATCGGGCGGCTGGCCTGGGACCCTCGGGTTTCGGCCGATGAATTGGCTGACCGCTGGGCGCGGCGAGTGTTCGGCCAGGCCGCGGCGCCAGGGATGGCTCGGCTGCTCGCCCGTTCCGGGGAGCTGCTTCGCTCCGGCTGGTACCTGCGTGCCCCGTCGCTGCGGGGATGGAACCCGCTGCCGCTGGTGCGGGTAGATAATTTCCTGGCGGCCGGGCGCCCGCCCTGGGACCGCGGGCGCAGCCACGAG
>CAYVGN010000087.1:5946-9475 GCA_964451215.1 uncultured Acidobacteriota bacterium | reverse complement strand
ATCGGGAACCGGGCCGGAGCTGGAGACTAGCGCCAGCCCACCGGTGAGCCAGCGAGGCGGAATGTCGCTGCGGGTGACCTCAGCCAGTTTGTTTCCGCCGCGGTCGAAGGCGGCCAGGCGGACCTGGTAGTGGCTGCCGGCCGGTTGCGCCTCCAGCCGCAACTCTACCTCCCCGAGGGGTTGGCCGATGCCAGGGGCACCGGCGTCGAGCCGGCCGAGGAACAGCCGGCCGTCTGCCGCGATGCCGGCGTTCAGGCCCGCTCCGCGCACCGCGCTGTCGCGGTAGTCCCCGAAGGCGCCGCGAATGCCCACCCGGAATCCCACGAATCCTTCCTTCAGGGGCTGCGTGTCCTCTTCTAACCGGCCCAGCCGCACGCTCATCGCCAGCCTGCCCGCTTTCTCCTCGACCTCGCGGGTGAGCAGGAAGACGTTGCGGTCGCCGCCGGGGACGAAGCACTCCAGCCGCCCCTGGCGGACGCGCCAGTCCTGGAGCGGGTTGGACCAGTATTGCGGCCCGGGCCAGGGGCGCTCGACGGCCGCGGGCCAACTGCTTTTAAAGTCCGCGCCTGCCAACAGGCTTGGCAACAAAAGGCAAAACAAGAGGAATAACAAGGACCTGTTCTCCTTATCTGGTTGACAGTTACGGCTGATGGTAAGTGCGGCGGCAGCAGCCGGGCAAGGTGGGTCTCTGGGAACCGCCTCTGTCATGCCTCTCTTGACCGCGGTGGAGGCCGCACTCTCGCGCCCCTTCTTGGGTCGGCTATTCTCAGAAGAGACTCACTGGTGCCGTGACCGCCTAGTTTCTCCCCTTGAGTACCGTGGTGAAGGTTACGCGCGTAGACGGATAGAGGGCGTCATCGGGTGGAAAGCAGGCGGTCACGGTACTAACGCACGGCGATGCTCACGATGTTGCTGCCCTTACCTCCTGCTTGAAGCTGGAGGGGCACAGCCGCTCCCGGGACGGTCCCTGGAGGCACGCGAGCGTTCACCTGGTAGAGGCCGACAAACCCCGGGGCCAGCGCTGAGAAGAGAACTTCGGCCTGTATCCCGCCGATGAACACTAGCGGCTTCGTTCGGGTCCGGTTAAACGGTTCGGCAGTGGCCCCGGCTTGGTTGGTGGCAAACGCCGGATCGGTTAATCCCAAGCCGGTGGCAAAAATCTGGATCACCGATCCCGCCTCGGCGGGATTCCGCGCCGAGTTGAGTGAAGAGTCCTGGTTGAGCACTGCCCCCTGACCGGTGCCGCCCGGGGGCGCCGTGAAGATGCCCGGGGCCTCAGGCGCCAGCTTGACCTGGGCCGAGGGCCCGCGGATTTCGCCGGAAACCACAGTGATCGGCGCCGCTGTCCCCAGGATCCCGACCGGAACCTGGAAGTTGATTTGCTTCGGTGAGACGAAGAACAGCGGGGCAGGGACATCCCCTACCAATACCTGCGTGCCGGCGAGCTTGGTAGGTAAAGGCAGCTTTTCGGCCGCCGCTGTCCCGGCCGCTAGATCAATGCCGTACAGGGAGGCGATTGAGCCCGGGCTTACCAGCCCGTCGGTGGAAAAACTGGCGCCGTTCACCACGCCGTTGGGATTGATCGTAGGGATGCCCACCGCGAGCGCGACCGCCAGAACCTGCGGGCTGTTGGTGGCGTTGGCGCTCGGCAACGCGGCGATAGTGACGGCGCCCGAGTAGTTGGCCGCCGGCAAGGCCGCTGAGTTCACGGTTACCGTGAGGGTGGACGGGGCGACGCCGGTCGTCGGGCTTACCGCCAGCCAGTTCCCGCCCGACTGCGTGCTCGCCGTGGCCGTCCAACCCAGCGCTCCTCCCCCGCTGTTTTGAACCTGGAAGGTCTGAGGCGCGGGATTGGCCCCGAGATTCGCCGAGAACGTGAGAGATTTGGCCGAAAGCGCTATGGTGGGCGGCAGAATGAGTGTCAAGGTCACATTCACCGTCACCGGTGAGTTGGGAGCTGAGGCGGACGAAATCGTGATGGTTCCCTTGTGCGTTCCCGCCGCCAGCCCCGCGCTGCTCACTGTAACTGCGATGTAAACGGGAAGCGCCCCGACAGTCGGCGAGGCACTGAGCCAACTGGGTGGCCCGCTCGAAGTCGCCACCGTGAACGGCCAGGTGAGTGAGAACCCGCCGGAGTTGGCAATGAAAATCTGCGAGCGAAAGCTGTCGCCCACCGTCCCGCTGAAGCTTAAGGAGGTTTCGCTCACCGTCAGTTGCGGCACGCTGAGATCCAATGTCACCGCTGCCGAAGCTGCACAGCCTGCGGAGGCGCCAGTAACGCTGACGGAGCCGGTGTAAATGCCAGCGGACGCCAGGCTTGCCGGGTTCACCGAGACGGTCAGGGGGGTGGATCGGAGGCCGGATCCGAGGCCGAGTGTCGGAGAGACGGTCAGCCAGTTGGCGCTCGTTGTCGCCGTCCACGGGTTCCCGGCGATGAGGCTCAGGTCTTGACTGCTTGGCAGCGGACCGCCCTTCCAGGCGCTGAAACTGAGCGAACTCGGACTGAGCGCGAACGGGACTACCATTGCCACGTCCACCTTAGAGTTCACGAATGTGACCCCACCGCCGCTGAGGAAGACCGAAACTATGCTTTCGGAAGCCTGGCCCTGCAAGTCGAGCCGCGCGCCAGAAAACAACAGGGTGTCGTTGAACGGAAGGTTCAGGTCGTTCCTGAGTGCATAGGTAGCGGTGGAACCAGAGGAGCTGACTACAAAGTCTCCTTTTGAAACTGCCGCTGGCGCCACCACCACTGGCGCACCCTGGATGCCGACAGAGTAGGTGAGAATGATCACCGTCCCGGCTTTGACCGTGTCGGGTCCCGAAATCTTGGTCAGTACAACGTTTCCCACTGCGGCCTCAGGTGACGGGCAGCTCAAGATCAGGAGCGACGAGGCTGAGAATGTCGGACCCTGGCCCCACACCGGCGAGACCAGCAACAAGCCCGAAACCAGAGCGTACGCCACAACACGAAACATGGCAGTTCCTCTAAAGCAGCGATGCCCGTTGGCGGTGAACGGGGGAAGGCTAGCACGGATCGGGTGCTGTAACAACCGTGGGTCTGCCCCCACCGAAACAGGAATCAGCGGAGCTTTCTCCACCAGGGGCCGAGGGCGTAGAGGTGATCCGGGTGGTCGGGAGCGGAGTTGCCGGCGAAGCCGCGCAGGTGGAAGCGGCCGGCGTCTGCCCGGCTGAGCTGCTGCATGCCGATGGGCCCCTGCCGCAGGTCCGGACGCCGCTTCACCCCCAGCGACGCCAGCAGGTAATCGGCGGTCTCCGTGGTGCTGGCGTAGGTGCCGGGAAAGACCTCAGAGTGGGTCAGCCATAACGTCTTGCGTCCTGCCGCAGCGTCGCGGGCCAACCGGACAAACGGCTCCAGTGGGCCGGCTTCAACCGGCCCCGGCCGCGCCTCGCCCAGGTAGCCGCTGTGCAGCGAGTCGGCGAGGAAGACCACGTCTATCTGGGAATAGTTCCCGGCGTCCTTCAGGATTTCGCGGATGGCGCCGTAGCCGGCGCTGAACGAGGAGACGGT
>CAYVGN010000087.1:0-5916 GCA_964451215.1 uncultured Acidobacteriota bacterium | reverse complement strand
CGCGCCTCCACCGCGCGGCTCTCTTCCGTTCGGCCGCAAACTTCTCGCGCGCCTCGGTGAGCAACCGGGCAAAGCGCGCCGGGTCGGCGAAGGCACGGCTGTAGACGCCCGAGCCGGCGCCGATGTGGATGGCGATTCCTGCTGTATCCCGCACGCCCGCCACATGGTGCTCCACCAGCCAGGGAGCGCCGTGAAAGTGCACCAGCAGATTCACTTCGCCGGTGGGGCGAAGGTGCGCGGGGACAAACAGCGTGCCGAGTTCCAGCGGCAGGCGGAGGCCGGGCGCCTCCTGGCGGGCCAGGCGCGGGTGGGGCCGGGTGGTGTCGGTCATGGGTGAAGGGTTCTGTGGTTGCTGCGCGCCGAGGCAGGGAACCAGCAGCGCAATTACAAACAGGCGGGGTGAAAGCTGAGCAGCATTGAGCTTCATGCCGCCATCTTTTCAGTTTGGCAGGGGGTGGCGGGATAGACCCGCCGGTACATCCCATTCTGTGCTGGCAAGCGCCTAGGCGGAGCGCGCGGCCGTGTCCACGCGTTCGAAGGAGGCCTGGCCGTCGTGCAGGACGGCAAAATAGGCTTCCACCCTGAGCCCGGGGAGCAAGCGGTGGAGCTGGTCGCCAGCATGGCGCAGGTCCTCGCGCTGCCGGCTCTCCATTTCCGCATGCGAGCCGTGAATCTGACGGTACCAGCCGCACCCCTCGTGGGCGATCAGCACCACGCGGTTCAGCCCGTGTCCCTCCAGCAGAAACTTGGTCCAGCGGCTGCCGGCCCAGGCGAACTTAGGCAGGTAGTCCAGGGCGGCGAGAAACTGGGGCCCGCCGGGGACCGCGATCAAGTCGTAGTCGGCGATCCCCAGCATCTTTTCCACGAACTCGTCGCAGGCCGGGATGAAGCGGTGGTCGCTGCAGTAGACCACCAGGGTGGAGGCTCTGAGCGGCGGTGTCATGACTGGACCTTTTCTTCGGCGGCCAGCACCCGGCCCTTGGCCGGGGTTTCCGGCAGGGCGCCCTCCCGGGCTTCAATGCCGGCCTTGGCCAGCAGGCCGCGCAGGTCCAGGCCCATGGACTCGGCCCTCTGGATCAATTCGAACAGCACATTGGGCACAGTACCGACGAACCTCCCCACCGAGGTCCGGCCGTCGCCGACACCACTGTCGATCATCACCACCTTGTCAATGTTGCCCATGGGGGCGGCGATGGCGCCCATGACGGTGGAGAACTGGCGGACGATCTCCGGCAGGCGGTCCAGCACCAGCATGGTCTTACCCGCCTGGTCGAGCTTGGCGAAAGCTTCGGCCTTGCGCTCGACGCCCTCGGCCTCGGCCAGCAGCTTGGCCTTGAGGGCGTCGGCCTCGGCCAACAGCTTGGCCTTGATGGCGGCGGCCTCGGCCTCGCCGCGGGCCCGGATGGCCGCGGCCTCGCCCAGTCCCTCCATCTCCCGTTTCGACTTCTCGGCTTCGGCGGTGACCGTCACCGCCTGCTTGCGCCCTTCGGCTTCCAGGATGGTAGCCTGGCGCTTGGCTTCGGCCTGCACGATGGTTGCCTGGCGTTCAGCTTCGGCCGGCTTGATGACGGTGGCCACCAGCTCGCGCTCCTTGCGGGCGGCCTCGGCTTCGGCCACTTCCGTTTCCTTCACCGTTCGGATTCTCTCCACCACCACCTGCTGCTCCACCAGCTTCTGCTTGGCTTCGGCCTCGGCCAGCGGCCCGGCCACCGAGGCGATGGCCTGCTGCCGCTGGACGTCGGCTTGGTAGGAGGCCTTCTTGACGTCGCGGTCCTTCTCCGCCTCGGCGATCATCGCCAGGTTCTCATTCTCCTTCTGCTTGCCCTCGCGCATGGCGGTGGAGGCGCGGACATTGGCGTCGCGCTCGGCCTCGGCCGTCCCGATCTTTGCCAGGCTCTTGACCTCGGCCGTTCGCTTCTGCCCCAGGGCGTCAATGTAGCCGTAGGAGTCGTGGATCTCCTGGATGGTGAGCACGTCAATGCCCAGGCCGATCTTGGCCAGGTCTTCGGCTGCCTCGCGCAGCACTTCCTGGTTGAACTTCTGGCGGTCGCTGACGATCTCCTCGATGGTGAGCCGGCCGATGATGGCCCGCAGGTGTCCTTCCAGGTTCTTGTAAGCGATCTCGCGGATCTGTTCCGGTCGCATCCCCAGGAAGCGCTCGCAGGCCGCCTCCAGCGAGGCCCGGTCGCTGAGGATCTTGACGTTGGCCACGCCCTTCACGTCCACCTGCACCCCGTCCTTGTTAGGCGCGCCGTGCACGTCCAGATCAATGGAAAAGACGTTCAGGTCCAGCCAGGCTACGCTTTCCACCAGCGGCAGCCGGATCTTGGCGCCCCCGGTGATGGGGATGAACCCCTTTACCTTGCCGTCCGGGGTGCGCCGCTTGTGCCCGAAAAACACCGCCACCTTGTTGGGCGGGACCTTGATGTAGTTGTTGGCGATGATGCGGAGTAGGGCAATAAAGGCGACGACGACCAGAACCCACATCCAGGGCCCCAGCCACTGACTTGGGGACATAACGCCTCCTCAGATCTTTTCTACATAGACGGTGTTGCCCGCGGCCCGCACGATCTTGACCTGCGCGCCTTCCTCGATCCCGACGCCCGGAGTGGCGGCCCGCGCCAACGTGTACAAGCGCTTCTCGCCCGCTAGAACGCTGACCTGGCCAACCCCGTTGGGCGGGATGGCAATGGAAACCTGGCCTATGGCGCCGGCCAGCTCTTCTGACTCGATCACCGAGGTTGATTGCTGGCGCATGAAGAAGGAGATGAGCTTGTAGCCGGCGTAGCCGACAACCACCCCCGCCCCGGTGCCGATGGCCGAAGCCACCACATAGCTGGCGCCGTTAATGCGCGCCATCGCGCCACCGGCCCCAAAGGCAGTGAGAAACAGGGAGATAACGCGAAGGCTAAAGGGGCTCGGGTGTTCGCCGAAGCTGACCTCGTGAGCCGCCTCGATGGCCACCTCGTGGTCAGCGGCGTGATCGCCGAACAGCGCCGAAACTGCCAGGAAGACAAAGCCGATGACGGCCAGACTGACGAAGATAAACATAGCAGCCGCGTCCAGGACTCCGTCTGGTACCTGCTGTGCGCACGAATGCTAGTGCGCCCGCTCCCGCCTGTCAAGGCCGGTCCAGGTAGGCGGTAGGTTGTAGGTACCGGGTGGCAGGTCCACCCGTCGCGCCTACAACCTACAACCTCTCACCTCTGGAAGATGCGGGCGAAGATGGCGTCCACGTGGCGCAGTTGCCGGTTCAGGTCGAAGGCCGCCGCGATCTCCTCCCGGCTGAGCAGGCCCCCGATGTCGGGATCGGCCTCCACCAGTTGCCGGAAGTCGCCGCCCGTCTCCCAGGCCTGCATGGCATGGCGCTGCACCCAGCGGTAGGCGTCTTCGCGCAGCGCGCCTTTCTCCGCCAGGTCCAGCAGCAACTGGCCGGAGAAGATCAGCCCCCGCGTCATCTCCAGGTTCCGGCGCATCTGCTCGGGGTAGACCAGCAGCGTCTCGATCAGGGTGGCGGTGCGCTCCAGCAGGTAGTCGAGCAGGATGGTGGAATCGGGCAGGATCACCCGCTCCACCGAGGAGTGGGAGATGTCGCGCTCGTGCCATAGGGCCACGTTTTCCAACGCTGCCTGAGCATTGGCGCGAACCACGCGGGCCAGGCCGCAGATCTGCTCCGAGGTGACCGGGTTGCGCTTGTGCGGCATGGCCGAGGAGCCTTTCTGGCCGGCGGAAAAGTATTCTTCAGCCTCGCGCACCTCGGTGCGTTGCAGGCCGCGGACTTCCAGCGCAATCTTGTCCAGCGAACTGGCGGCCACCGCCAGGGTGGCCAGGTAGTAGGCGTGCCGGTCGCGCTGGACAATCTGGCTGGAGATCTCCGCGGGCTTCAGACCCAGCCGCGCGCAGACCTTCTCCTCGATTTCCGGCGGCAGGTGTCCGAAGGTCCCTACGGCGCCCGAGAGTTTTCCCACGCGCATCTGCTCGGCGGCCGCTTCCAGGCGCGCGATATTACGGCGGTTCTCTGTGTACCAGAGGGCCAGCTTCAGGCCGAAGGTGGTGGGCTCGGCGTGGACGCCGTGGGTGCGGCCGACCATGGGGGTGTGGCGGAACTCCTGCGCCCGCTGCTCCAGCACCTCCCCCAACCGCTTCATCCCCTGCAGCAGCAACGCCGAGGCTTCCGACACCTGCAGCGCCTGGGCGGTGTCGCTGACGTCGTTGGAGGTGAGCCCGTAGTGCAGATAGCGCGACTCGGGCCCCAGCGACTCGGCCACGGCGGTGGTGAAGGCGATGACGTCGTGCTTGACCTCGCGTTCAATCTCCCGGATGCGCGCCACGTCGAAGCGGGCTCGTTCGCGGATGGCCCGCGCTGCCTCAGCCGGGATCAGGCCCGCCTCGGCTTCCACTTCGGCGACCGCGATCTCCACGTCCAGCCAGCGGCGAAAGCGGTTCTCTTCGCTCCAGATCCGCCCCATCTGGGCCCGCGTGTATCGAGGAATCATAGGCAGGCCAGTCTAGCATAGCGGTCGTGTGGGATGGGCCTCCCGGCCTGTCCTCTGCGCCGCAAGAATGCCTATCCCGCCGCAATGTTAGAATGATGAATTCGGTAATGAAGCACATTGTCGCGGGCACGGCGGGCCACATTGACCACGGTAAGAGCGCCCTGGTGAAGGCGCTCACCGGGATTGACCCCGACCGCCTGGAAGAAGAGAAGCGGCGCGGCATCACCATAGACATCGGTTTCGCCCACCTGGATCTGCCGCCGGCGGGCGAGCTCCCCGGGGTGCGCATCGGCTTTGTGGACGTGCCCGGGCATGAGCGCTTCGTCAAGAACATGCTGGCCGGTGTGGGCGGGATTGACCTGGTGGTGTTCGTGATCGCCGCCGACGAATCCATCAAGCCCCAGACGCGCGAGCACTTCGACATCTGCCGCCTGCTCGGAATCCAGCGCGGCCTGGTGGCGCTGACCAAGCCGGACCTGGTTGAGCCGGACATCGTGGAGCTGGTGCGCCTGGAGACAGAGGAGTTTCTGGCTGGTTCGTTCCTGGCCGGCGCGCCTATCATCCCGGTGAGTTCGAGAACCGGCGAAGGGCTGGACCGGGTGAAAGCCGAGCTGCATCGGCTGGCTGCCGCGGCCCCGGAACGAGATGCGTCGCGCTTCTTGCGCCTGCCCATTGACCGCGCCTTTGTGATGAAAGGCTTCGGGCCGGTGGTCACCGGCACGCTCATTTCCGGGACGGTGGAGAAGGAGAGCGAGGTCGAGATCTTCCCGCTGCGGCGGCGGGTGCGGGTGCGCGGCATCCAGGTGCACAACCAGCCGGCCGAGCGCGCCCGAGCGGGCCAGCGCACGGCCCTGAACCTGGCCGGCATCGAGGCCGCCGAACTGGAGCGGGGCATGGTGGCGGCGGCTCCCGGCGTGTTCGAGCCGACCGGGCGCCTGGATGTGCTGCTGCACCTGCTCCCCTCCGCCCGGCCGCTCAAGAACCGCGCCCAGGTGCACTTCCACTCGGGCACCGCCTCGATCCTGGCCGAAGTGCGGCTGGAGCCGGGCAGCGACAAGCTGGCGCCCGGCGCCAGCGCTTACGCGCAACTTCTGCTGCGCTCGCCGGCGCTGCTCCTGCCTGGCGACCGGTTCATCATCCGGCAGTTCTCCCCGGTGATCACCATCGGCGGCGGGCGCGTCCTGGACAGCCAGCCCGCCCGCCTGGGTGGGATGGGGCCGGGCATTCCTGCCCGTCACGCCATGGATGGGCGGGAATCCGAGGCGTCCCGCTCTGCGGGATCAGGGAGCGCACCAGGCCCCTCGCCGCGCGTGCGTGAAGAGGTTGTTCGCCGGCGCCAGTTCCTGAAGACGCTCGAAACCGGCTCGAACCAGGAAATCCTCCTGGCGCTGCTCGAACACGGCGAGCCGGTGGCCGACGC
>CAYVGN010000086.1:0-9487 GCA_964451215.1 uncultured Acidobacteriota bacterium | reverse complement strand
GGCTGGCGGTGGTCGGCGGGCTGCTCTTCTCGCAGGCCATCACCCTCTACTTGACGCCGGTGTTCTACCTGTACATGGACTCGCTGCAGCGCTGGCTGCGCCCGCGGCGGCGCCGCGAGCCCGAATTGGGCGAGCGCCCGGCGCCGGTCCCTGAACCCGTCTTCGCCGGCCTGAACAACGACCCCGACCGCCTCTGACCGGCCCACTCCACGGAAATAGCCACACAGGCACAGAGGCGCACAGAAGGTCGGCGAGATCTCCGCGATCTGCGAAATCTGCGCAATCTGCGGATTGCTTTGGTTGTGGCAGTAGCCGGGCTGTGCCTCTGAGGCCTGGTCCCCTGGTTACGGGGAAAAGCGAACCGTGATCTTACGGCCGGGGAGCAGGCGGCTGCTGGCCGGCGGGTCCTGCTGGCGCGCCAGGCCGGCGCCGAGCAGTTCCACGTCCAGGCCGAGCCAGAGCGCCTGCTCGGCGACGGCCCGGACGGACTTGCCCAGGAACTCGGGCACTGTCGGCGTGCCCTCCAGGTCCACAACCACCGTGGAATCCGTAGAGGAGCCATCCCGGCGGGCCGCCGCGGCGGGGGGCCACGATGCCAGCGCTATGCCCGTTCCCGCCGTGCTTTGGGCAAGCTCCGGCGCGGCAAAGTCCGTCACCTGCGCCGGGTCCACGCGTTCTTCCTTCTCGTCCAGCAGCGGCATGTCGCGCGGCACCTCCAGGTAGCCCAGGACCTGCTCGGCGATCCGCTTGAACACCGGGGCGGCGACGGTGCCGCCGTGGTGCTCGCCGCGCGGGGCGTCAATGACAACGATGATGGCCACCGCCGGCGCATTCACCGGGGCAAAACCGATGAAGGAAGCGACGTAGTCGGTCCGGGAGTAGGTGCCGGTCGCCGGGTCCAGCTTCTGCGCCGTGCCGGTCTTGCCGGCCGAGGACCAGCCGTTCAGCCGCGCCTTCTGCCCGGTCCCTACCAGCACCGCCTGCTGCATCATGCGCTTCAGTTCGAGCGCGGTTTCGGCGCTGAGCACCTGCCTGCCCTCCCCGGAGGAGCCGACCAAGCGGGGCGCAGCGAACAGCAAGCCCTGGCGGGGTGCGGGGGCCTGGCGGAAGGTGTCGCGGATGACGCGGGGGCGGCAGAGCGTGCCGCCGTTGGCCACCACCGCCACTGTCCCCAGCAACTGCAGCGCCGTTACCCCCACTTCCTGTCCCATGGAGATGGCCCCGATGGAAACCTTGGACCAGCGCTCGGCCGGCTTGGTTAGCCCGCGCGCTTCCCCCGGCAGCTCGATCCCGGTGGGGGCACCGAAGCCCAGGTGGCGCAGGTAGCGGTACAGCCGCTCGTCGCCCAGCCGCAGCCCCAGCTTGATGGCCCCGACATCGCTGGAATTGGCCACCACCTGCGTCACCGTGAGCAGGCCGAACGGCTTGTGGTCGCGGACGCGGTGCCCGAAGATGGTGACCGAACCCATCTGGCAATCAATCAGCTCGTCGGGGCGCGTCAGGCGCTCTTCCAGGGCCGCGGCGACGGTGACGATCTTGAAGGTGGAGCCCGGCTCGTAGGAGGCGGCCACCGCCCGGTTCACCCAGGCCTCCGGCGGCGACTGCGCGTAAGTGTTGGGATTGAAGGTAGGGCGGTTGGCCATCGCCAGCACTTCGCCGTTGTTGGGGTTGAGGACCACCACGCTGCCCGCCTTGGCGCGAGTCTGCTCCACAGCGGCCGCCAGTTCGCGCTCCACGATGTACTGGACCTTCTCGTCCAGAGTGAGGACCACGTTTTCGCCGGCGTCCGGCGGGCGCTCGGCGCGCCCGTACCAGCGCCGCCGCGCGTCGGCCTGGATTAACAGCTTCCCGGGCCGCCCGCGGATCCTCTGATCCAGCTCCAGCTCGATGCCGGCCAGGCCGTTCTCGTCCAGTCCCACGTAACCCAGCACGTGCGCCGCCAGCTCGCGCTTCGGATAGAAGCGTTTGTTCTCTTTCTGGAAGTAGACGCCCCGCAGATTGAGGGCCCGGACGCGCTCGGCGGCCAGGCCCTCCACCTTTCGCTTCACCCAGCAGAAGCTCCGGCTGCCCTTCAGGCGCGCCAGCAGCTCGGCGGCGTCCAGGTCAAGCACGCGCGCCAGCAGCCCCGCGGTCGTCTCCGGGCTGGGGATCTCGGCGGGGACGGCGAAGATAGAGTCCACCGAAACACTCATCGCCAGCTCGCGGAAGTTGCGGTCGTAGATGGCGCCCCGCTTGGGGCTCACCTCGACAGTGCGCTGTTGCTGCCGCTGGGCGCGGGTAACGTATTCGCCGTAGCGCAGGACCTGAAGCTGGACCAGGCGGGCGGCTCCGGCCGCCATCCATAACGCGAAGATGGCGGCCAGAGCCATCGAACGGCGGGAGAAGAGAGCCGGGGGTTGCGCAGCTTCGTCCATAAGGCAGGGCCAGCCCTGGCAGGCTGCTGTCTACAAGGACCGCGGCGTTGTCAAGAAACAGAAACTACGCCCCGTTGCGGATCCCGTTGGCAGGCCGCCCCTACGGTAAGGCCCGCGCCGGAGCTTGCGCACGAGCTACCACCGTGCCGGCAAGTTCAGTGGACGGCTGCTCCAGCCGCACTACCTGGCCGGGTGCCGGGAAGCTGAAACCGAGTTGCCGGCGGGCGATGGCGTCAATCCGCTCCGGGCGGCGCAGGGAAGCCTCTTCCAGCCGGAACTGCCGGTTGGCCTCCAGCAACTGCTCCCGCTGACCCTTCAACTCCTCGATACGGTAGCCGGCGCGGACGGTGGCGAAGCGAATGCAAGCGGCGCCCAGCAGGGCCATGAACAGCACCAGACTCATCAGCACCAGCCGGGTCTGGGCGCGGTGCTCGCGCGGGTCGGCCACCTTCACCAGCCGGGAGTTGTCGATCTGTCTCGAGAAGTACAACTCCTGCGTCTGGGGCGCAGGCCGCCCACGGCGCCGCGCGCCCGTGCGCAACGCCGAGCGCGTGGTGCGGAGTGCTGTCTCATTCCCTTTCCCACGCTTCGTATTTCGCCTTGCACCGGCTCCGCACTCGGCACTGCGCATTCCGCATTGGACGTCATTCCGCATTCCACACTCCGCATTTCACATTCCGAACTGGGCTGATCTCGGCGGCGCGCAAACGGGCGCTGCGGGAACGGGGGTTGGCACGCACCTCCCCCAGAGATGGCCGGACTACGTGCCGGGTCAGGGCCCGCGCAAAGCCTTCAGCCTGCCATTGCCGGAAACTGTCTTTGACGATGCGGTCTTCCAGCGAATGAAAACTGATGATGACGATCCTGGCGCCGGGACGGAACAGGCCGGATAGGCGAATGGAAGCCAGCAGGGCCCGGAGTTGGCCCAGCTCGTCGTTGACGACAATGCGCAGGGCCTGGAAGGTGCGGGTGGCCGGGTGGAGCCGCCGCTGGCGCGACGGCCCAGACGCGCCCCGTATGATTTCCGCCAACTCCTCGGTGCTCCGCACGGGACGCGCCCGGACTATCGCTCTGGCGATTCTCCTCGACCTCCTTTCTTCTCCGAATTGGTAAATCAGGTCGGCGAGTTCGCGCTCGCTGCTCCGATTTACGATTTCTGCGGCGGTGAGGGGTTGGGATGGATCCATGCGCATGTCCAGCGGCCCCGCCGCCGCAAAGCTGAAGCCCCGGGCAGGATCGTCCAGTTGCATCTGGGACAGGCCGAGGTCGGCCAGCAGGCCGTCGGCCGGCGCCGCCCCGTGGCGTCGCATTGTCTGTTCCAAATCTCGGAAGCGCGCCTGCACCAGCCTGACCCTTTCCCCGAACTCGGCCAGCCGCTGTCCTGCCACCTTCACCGCCCCCGGGTCCCAGTCCAGCGCCAGCAGCCGGCCCCTGGTCAACCTCCGGGCAATCTCGGCGCTGTGGCCGCCCGCCCCCGCCGTGCAGTCCACGTAGGTTCCTGCGGGGCGGATGGCCAGGTATTCCAGCGCTTCCCGCAACAGCACCGGGACGTGCCCGCCCAAGGCTCAAATCCCCAACTGGTCCAGGACCTGCTCATCGTCCGGCATGATCGGGCTCCCCTCGATCACCTCCTTCTGGAACCGCTCGTTGTTCCACACTTCCAGATAGGTGAGGTTGCCGAGCACCGCCACGTCCCCTTTCATCTCCGCCGCCTCCCGCAATACGGAAGGGATGAGCACCCGGCCCTGCTTGTCCATTTCCACCAACTGGCCGAAGTAATTGGTGCGCCGTAGAAACTTGCTGCGCGTCTTGTTGAAGGATGCCGCCGCCTGGAGTCTCTCTTCCAGCTTGTTCCACTCCTCCAGCGGGTAGATCCGCGCGTAGCGACCGTCCAGGCTCGTAATGTAGAATTGCCGACCGTAGGTATCATGCAGTTCTTCCTTGAAGGGCGCGGGAATCTTGAGGCGGCCTTTCTCGTCCACCCGTGCGGGATAGTTGCCTCGCAGCACCTGTCGCGTCCATTCAGGAACTGGCGCCGCAGGAGCGAGCTTCAGGTGGCCCGGCCCGCCTGAAGGTCGCTACTGCAGTCGTCGGGAGCTAGGAGGAGGTGGCTGGGCCCCGCGGCGTCCACCGCCTTCCACCATTGCCCACTAGCGACCACCTTTTACCCCCAGCCGCTTTCCCTGTCAAGCGAATTCTTTGCCCCCGGCACTCCGGGCATGCCTGCCAGCCCACGGCAGCAACATCTGGGGCTTTTCCGGCAGAGATGGTCTATATCTAGTGTGGAAATGAGTGGTACGTCAGGCGCGGACGGGGCTGTTTAACCCTTAGCATTGCGGATTGATTCATTGGAACCATTGACGATTGGGCCGAGCGGGCGATCCAATCCCCATCATTCAATCGCCAAAGGAACCAATCTCATGAGTGGCGGGATCAGACCAGAACCGGGGCCTGGCCCAGTTGAACATCAGCCAGATCGATCCAGTCACCGGCGGGAGACTGGCGCACGAAGGTCAGCTTGTCCACGAGGAGCCGCCGGGGACCGCGGTAGGCAGCAAGCCTTTCGGACACGTGAGCCGCCAGCTCGCGGGTCTGTGGCCCGTCCAGGTCCTGGGCGATGGTGATGTGCGGGACATAGCTCCAGGCCTCCTCGCCCGCCAGGCAGCCGCGGTTCAGTTCGGAATGGAGGCGGCCCATCTGCTCGCTGCCCTCCGCCAGTTCCACGTATACGACGCCGGGTGGCAGGAAGGTGGCGACGCCGCCGATCTCGATCGGGAAGGGTTCCCAGTCGGCGCAGTACGCGCGCGCCTGCTCCAGCGCCTCTTCTTCGGAGATACTAAGCGGCCGGGGCGGCAGCAGTGTGAGGTGAGCGGCCTTGCCGGCATGGGTGGGGTCGAGTTCTTTTCTGAGGCCGTCTACGAATTCCGCCAGCGGCCCGTGCAGGTAAGCCACAATCGCGTAAGTCTCGACCGCCATGGAACGTTAGGAAACAATACGGGCGCCGCCCGGAAAAGTCAACGAAACCGTTTCCAAAACAGGCACCGCCCGGAGCAAGACGGCGAGCTACCTCACTTCACCTCGAAAAGCTGGACCACCTTGCCTGCGCCGGTGGCCACCATGCGCCCGTCGGAACTCCAGGCCAGCCCGTAGACAGCGTTCTGGTGGGGAATGGTCTGGACGCTCTTCCTCGTGTCGAGGTTCCACAAGCGGACTGTGCGGTCGTCGCTGGCGGAAAGCAAGAGCCGGGCGCCCTTCGGCTGCACCACCACTGTGTTTACGGCGTCCTCGTGCCCTTCCAGCGTGGCCACTGCCCTGCCGCCTTCAGTGTTCCAGATCCTGATCTTCCTGTCCTTGCCGGCGCTGGCAAACCACCTGCCGTCACCGGTGAAGGCCACCGAGTTGCACTCGCCCTCGTGCGCGGCGACCTCGTAGAGCAGCTTGTCGGCCTTCGTGTCGTAAAGGCGGACGTTGCCGTCGTTAGTGGCGACGGCCAGGCGGGTGCCGTCGGGGTGGTAGCGCAGGGAGTTCACCGGCGCTTTTGCCGGCTGGAAGCGGCGGTACGGCTCCCCGGTCCACAGGTCCCAGACGATGGTTTCGCCGCCGCGGTCGCCGCTGGCCATGTGGTTGCCATCGCTGCTGAAATCCAGCGCCAGCACCGTTTGCATGTGTTTGAACGGGAACGAGGGCACCCGACCATGCCCGCCGATGAGATGGAACTTGATGCCCAGTTCGGAGGCGTGCACCGCGAACGGCGCCAGCGGATAGGCGACCACCGAGAAGACCGCGGCGCGCAGGTGCGCAGTGATGCGGTTGGCCACCTCGCCGCTGTTTGCGTCCCAGCAGTAAACGACGCCGCGCTCACCGCCTGCGCAAACGTATTTGCCGTCGGCGCTGAACGCCACGCTGAACACGTCTCCCTCGGGCCGCTCCAGCGTCTGCCTGGGCTTCGACGCTATTTCCAGCGCCAGGGTGGTGGTGGCCCAAACCAGCACGCAGGCGACTGTTGTCAGCAAAGCTTGGCGAACCATACACCGTCCTCCTTGCCACAAAGGATACCAGCGCCGGGGCGCGTTTTGTAGGGGAGCCGGCCGTGCAAGTGGCCGCCGGGGCGGCCGGAAACGGCTGCGGCCGAACGAGAGCGTCTGCTATACTCCCCCGCTACGCCTGACCCGGAAGGCACATGCTCACAACCTCTGCCCTTCCCCTCTCCCACGTGGGACAACGGGCCCGACGCCGGATCGCCTGGCGCCTGATGCCCTTCCTGTTTGTCGTTTACATCATCGCCTACCTGGACCGCGTGAACGTGGCCTACGCGGCGCTGGAAATGTCGCGCGACCTGAAGTTCAGCGACCGCGTGTTCGGCCTGGGCGCCGGCATCTTCTTCATCGGTTACTTCCTGCTGGAAATCCCCGGGGCGCTGATCGTGGAGCGGTGGAGCGCGCGGCGCTGGATCGCGCGCATCATGATCAGTTGGGGCCTGGTGACCGTGCTGACGGCCTTCGTGGAGACGGCCCGGCAGTTCTACACCGCGCGCTTCCTGTTGGGGGCGGCCGAAGCCGGCTTCTTTCCCGGCATCATCGTCTACCTGACCCACTGGTTCCGCTACGAGGACCGGGCCAAGGCCGTGGCCCTGTTCATGGCCGCCATCGCGCTTTCCAACGTCATCGGGTCGCCCATCGCCGGCGTGCTGCTGGGGGTGCGTTGGTACGGGATCGAAGGGTGGCGCTGGCTGTTCATCATCGAGGGGATTCCGGCAGTTATATTCGGCGTCATCACTCTGTGGTACCTGACCGACTGGCCGCGCCAGGCGCGCTGGCTGCCGCCGGAGGAGCGCGACTGGATCACCGCGGAACTGGAGCGCGAGAAGCAGGCCAAGAAAGCCATCCGCACCTATACGGTCTGGGAGGCGCTGCGGGAACGCGACGTGATCCTGCTGGCGCTGATCTACTTCCTGGCCGTCACCGGGCACTACGGCTTCATCCTGTGGCTGCCGACCATCTTGCAGCGCCTTTCGGGTCTGCCCAACCTGACCATCACGCTGCTGGCCGCCCTGCCCTATCTGGCCGGACTCACCGCCATGCTGGCGAACGGGTGGCACTCCGACCGGACCGGGGAACGGCGCTGGCATACTGCGCTGCCGTTGTTTCTCTGCGGCGGGGCGTTCCTGGCCAGCCTGGCCGCCGGATCCAAGGTATGGCTGGCGGTGGTGCTGTTTACCATGGTGGGCGCCTGCCTGCACGCCTACCTGCCCTGCTTCTGGGCGCTGCCCACCATCACCCTGAGCGAGTCGGCGGCCGCCGTTTCCATTGGCCTTATCAACTCCATCGGCAACCTGGGCGGCTTCGTCGGCCCTTACGTGGTGGGCTACCTGCGCACGCGCACCCAGTCGTTCCACCCCGGCCTGATCTACCTGCTCAGCGGCCTGTTCCTGTCCGCAACCTTGGTGCTGATGTTGCGCATCCACCGCCGCCCGCCAACGCCTCGGGCAACCGGCTGAGCGCCGTTGACGGTGCGCCAACTGGAACTTGTTGAACCGATTGGAGAAACGTTGGCTGGGAGACCAGGATTCGAACCTGGATAAGCAGATCCAGAGTCTGCCGTGTTACCGTTACACCATCTCCCAGCAACGTGGAGAAGGCAGCATCATTCTAACGCCAGGAAGCGCCCAGCGGCAAGCTCATCCCGGCCGACGGCAGTTGGGCGGGCCGTGCTTGTCACTTTCTCTGTCGGAAGGAATCAGTAACGGTGCGTGGATCGCCTGCCCCAGCGGGCTGTTGAAAAATGCGGTGAGATAGGCACTCTTGCCAACAGCCTGCTCGACGTGGGAGAAGAAGTGGCGGGATGAAGAGGCGGGCCCAGCCAACCGGTCCGCCGGTTCCCCCCGGACCGGCGTCCCGATTGGCTGCAACCCGTCCTTGTCAACCGAGAATCAGCGTAGCGGCGAACTACTGTGTTGGCAATGGAACCAACGACTCATATTGCGCTAGTACCGAAGTACTGGTACTGGCCCCGGCCGCCAACGGTAGTTCCACCGGTCACGGCACTGGAATAGAACCGATGCCCATCTACGAGTATCTTTGCCGCGATTGCCGGGAGAAGTTCGAGAAGTTGATCTTGCGCTCCAGCCAGGCAGCGAACGTCCCCTGCCCGCGCTGCGGGCGAACCTCCACGGAGCAACTGTTCTCCACCTTTGCCATGGCCTCCACATCCGGCGACGCGGCGACCTCACCGGCTTGCGGCCCTTGTTCGGGCTGCTTCACCTGAGCGCGCTAGTGCCGTGACCAGTTGAAAAGGTGGCATTCGGTCGTAGCACCGGCATCTTGCCCCGCAAACTGGCGCGGGCCGCCGAGACGGCGGCGCTACAAGTAGTTGCAACCAAGTTAACTGGTCACGGCACTAGCCACTTCCCGCCGGTCGGCGGGCTCTTTCCGGTCGCCAGTATCGGGTCGGCAGACTGAGACTGCACGTGACTGCCGACTGCCCACTGCTTAGAGGGGCTTCCGGGCCAGCAGGAAGACGTGGTTCGCCAGCACCTGCGCTCCTGGCTTGCGGCTCAGCCAGCAATCCAGGTAGCGCAGCGGGAACAGCAGCCAGCCGGCGACAGCGTAGGCAGCTTTTCCCAGCTTCCCCGTCCCGAACAGCACCTTCACGTACTCCAGCAGGAACGCCAGCAGGGTAGCGGTGGGACCGGTGCGCATCCCACTCTCGACTTTCTCGAAGCCGAATCCGCAGAACCAGCTTGCCAGGCCGGCCTGCGTCCAGCGGCGGAAATCGGCGGGATAAGCGTGGTAGGGATGACAGAAGGGCACCACCACGTGCGCCAACCCGCCTGGCCGGAGCACGCGGAGTATCTCGCGGGCCACCGCGTCCGGGTCTTCGAGGTGTTCCAAGACCGCGTCACACTCCACGGCATGCAGCACTGCGTCGCCGAGGGGCAGCCGCTCGGCGTTGGCCACCAAGTCCACGCCTGGAAAGAACCCCACATCCAGGTTGCAGAAGCCGGGCGTGGCGCGCCCGCCGCCACCGAGGTAGAGGTTGCGCGAGCCAGCAGGACAGGGCAGGCGGGGCTCGCG
>CAYVGN010000085.1:0-9520 GCA_964451215.1 uncultured Acidobacteriota bacterium | reverse complement strand
CGCCACCACAGCACGTCAGCCCAGAATTGCGGCTGGTCCTCCGTCTTGAGCAACGAGGAGCCGGGGATGTCGAAGAACAGGTTGGGGTTCCAGCGCGCCGCCTCAGCTGCCTCCTCATACCAGGGATTGCCGAGGTGGGCGCCCTGAATGGTCAGCTTGGGAAAGCGCCGGGCGATCTCGTCAAGGAAGGCCGGGCGCATCTTGGCCATGCCGCTGGTCCCCGGCCGCTCGGGATTTCTGCGCGCCACCACGCCGGTGTGAAACAAGGCGTGCATCCGGTAGCGCTCCATCCTTTCGTAGATGGGGAAGTAGGCGGGATCGCTGTAGTCGCGCAGGGGCGTGGAAATCTCGCCGATGCCCCGGAACCCCGCCTGGTGAAACTTGTCAATCTGCTCAAGGGCGGCGGGGTCGTCCAGCTGGATGCTGCCGTAGGGAATGATCACCTCGGGGTTCTTTGTCGCCGCTTCCTTGACAGTCCCCAGGCTCCGGATCGGGGTCAAGACGCAGACCATGGCGTTGTGCTTGCGGTACGTCTCGAGCGTGCGCCGGATGAAATCCGGCTCGTCCCGGAAGTGGTAATGGGAATCAATCTTGAACCGGGTCCTGGCGTCCTGCGTGGCGCCCGGGACCGCGCCGAGCGCAAGCACCAGTGCTAAAGCCACCCACGTCTGCCTTTTCATTTTTCCCTCCTGGCCGGCCTTGCCGCCTGCCGCCCGCCGTTGTCGGCTTCCAAGGTAAAGGCAATTTCCTGCACGCCGTTCCGGCCCTCCGACTCTGCCTCCCGCCTGGAACGAAGCGGAAAGGAAAGTAGACCCACCGCGTGTTCGATTTCCTTCTCCGGGCCGTCGGCGTAGGGATTATATGGATAAACGGGCCAGGTGAGCCGTGCCCGCGAATCAAAATGAAGAGTCCATCCCGAGTGCCGGAGCCAGCCGGCCAGCTCCTGGGGCCCGAGGCTGATTTCGTCTCCGCCCAGAACCAGGCGGCGCCCGGCGCCTGTTTCCAGGGCCTCGCCGGCTTTCAGGCACAGTTGCAGGTTCAGTTGCGCCTCCCCGGAGCCCCCCCGGCGCGCAATCGTGAAACGGAGCGCCAGGCGGTTCACCGAGGGCGCAGGAACTTCCAGGATGCTGAAGAAACTCTGATAAGCGAGGGCCAGCCGGTCGCTCGCGTCGCTCATGCGCAGGCGGCTGCTCAGCGGCAGGTGCAAGACCTGCCCCTGGACCTTCTCCCAAAAGGTCGCCAGCTCGGGTTGCCGCTTGGAGTTGGCGCCGGTCACGATCAGTCCCAGCCTTTCGTGGAATATGCTCAGGTGCCCCTGGCGATCCAGGTAGTACTGGCTGGTCAGCGCTTGCGTGCTGATGAGTCCCGAGAGGCAGACCACCCAAGGGCCGCTCTTGCGGATGGCGGCCGGGACGTTCAGGCGATGCTTGTAGCTCGTCCCGTCTTGCGGAATCGGGGCCAGCGGGCCCTCGTGGTAATACAGCGCATTCTGCGCCACCCGCCCCAGGTGCTCCAGTCGCAGTTCGCCCGGGCGGTAAAAGCTGGTTAGAAACTCGGCGTAGCGCCTGCCGTCGGGGAAGTTGGAGAAGCCGTAATGGGCCCAGGGGCTCACGTAAACATGACGCCGGCGGTCATCGAGCAGCTCGACGGGTTGGCCGTTGGGATAGGTGAAGTACTTGTGAAAATCGGTGGCGCGCCGCAGCGCCTCCAGCGCGGCCGGGTCGTGGCTATGCTCCCAGTAAAGCGCCAGGCCGGCGGCGGTCAGATAGTTGTAACCGGTTGTTGGTCCCGCGCTGCTGTGCTCGCCCCAATAGCCGTCCGGGGAGAGTTCCTCGACAGCGAAACGATGCATTACCCGCCCGCCGAGGCGTTCCCATTCCTTGTTGCCGAACACCCGCCCTGCCAGGTAGACCGTGGAGGCCCAGAGCGAGAAATGGTTCGGAGAGGTGCCCAGAAACGGCGACTGGTAGGCGGGACGATCCTGCCGCTGGGCGGTGGCCTGTGCCAGTTCCGCCACGTTGCTTTCTATCTGTCTGCGCCAGCGCATGCGGCGTGGTTCACCCAGTTCGCGCTCCAGCAACCGGTAGGCCTCCAGCCACATGTACGTGTCCCGGTGATGGTCCAGCCGCGCGGTGAAGTTGCCTTGTTCGTTCTCACGAGCCAGCAGGTCGCCGATGCGCAGAGCCAGCGACAGCATGCGCGCATCCCCATAGCGAGGATTTGCCGGATGCTGCCTGGCATAGAGAACCGCGGCCACCAACAGCGCCGAAGGGAAATGGCGCCAGCCGGGCCGCGTCTCCAGGCTCTTGAGGCTCGGCAGCGGATCGCTGGTGAGTGGCTGCTCGATAGCGCCGATGGCCGCTTCCATCAGGTGAAAATACTTGCCGGGCAATTCCGCTGCCGGCCCAGGCGGCGCCATGGGTGGTGGGAGCCCGATGGCGGCGGCTAAGAACAGTGCAAGAAGCAGTCTCATGACCTGCCGTTCAGCAGGAATCCGGAAGCGCGGACACCCCGCGCGGGCGTGGCGGCCAGCACGGCCGCGCTCGCAGGCTGCGGCCCCACGTACTCAGAAGGATAGCCGCGCGCTCATCTGGATGCTTCGGCCCCCACCGCCGGACTCAATCACTCCGAAGGTGGCCGGGGCCGACATGTTGGTCCCGGGATTGCCCCAGCTCGGCGAGTTGGTGAAGTTGGTGGCCTCGGCGCGGATTTGTAGCTTCACTCTTTCCGAGACCCGCACGTTCTTGGAGACCGCCAGATTGCGCCCAAACCCGCCCGGCCCTCGCAGTTCGTCGAAGTAGGGTGGCTCTGGTGATACCACGTACTGGCTGGGCAAGGGAGCAAAGGCATCAATGTCGAAGTAGGGGTTCAGCACCCGCCGGGTGACCGGATCAACCCGGTCTCCCAGGCGCTCGGAAACCGGCCCCGTCTTGGAAGCATCGCGAAGACGGATGGGCCGTCCGTTCGCGTGCGAGATGGACAGGGGCGCCCCGGACCTGGCGCTGCAATAACCCGACAGCGACCATCCCTCCACCAGGCGCGCCAGAATCCCTCTCCAGGAAGCAGCGAACGTTTTGCCGGGCCCAAAGGGCAGATCGTAGGCGACGGCCAGGCGCATCACCTGCGCAAGGTCGTACTCGGAAATCGAACGGTAATGCCGCTCGTTGACGATGCTGGTGGTGTTGTTGTCGATCAACTTGGAATTGGTGTAGGTCCAAAGCACGGTAAGGCCATGGCTCAAGCGCTTCTCCGCCCTCAGTTGCAGGGCATGGTAGATGGCGCGGCCGGTGTTGGCGCCTTCCACGGTGAGCGAGGTGTACTGCAGGTACTGCAGCCAGAATTGCCGCTGCACCTTGGTTGCCCCCTGCCCCAACGAGGAGGTGGGATCGAACACGCCCAAGAAGGGGTTGGGCACGGTGCGGTTCTCCTCGGCGCCCAGCGGCAGATAGCGGTCGGGCTTCTCGTTGAGGTTGAAGCTTTCCAGTTGCTTCAAGCTGCTCATGCCCATGTAAGCGGCCTCCACCAGGACCTGCCCCGGCAGTTCGCGCTGGATGCCGAACTGCCACTGCTGGCTGTAAGGGTTCACCCGCCCCTGGTCAAAGAAGGAGAGGCTGTCTCCATAGCGCGCGGCCAGGCGCTTCTGGTTCCCCTCGGGCTGCCGCAGGCCGGCGGGGAAGGGATTGGCCAGGGTGGTATAGGGTGTGGCGCCGCCGTCGGTGGTGCCCACGTAGGTGGTCACGGCGTTGAATGTCCCCACAGTCCCGGTAAAGTCCGTCTGGTAAGTCTGCGCCGCGTAAAACAGCCCATAGCCGCCGCGCAGCACCGTCTTGTTGTTGAGGCTGTAAGCGAACCCGAACCGCGGCCCGAGGTTGTTGGTGTCCAGGTTGCCTTCCCGTCGCGGATTGCCATCCACTCCGGCAAACAGCAGGCCGCCGCGCAGGTTGAGCCCGGGGACCTGGAGCGGGGAGGGAGCGGCGCGGTCGAACCCGTAGGCAGCGCGGTTGTACCGCTCTGTGTAAGGCGTTTCCAGCTCCCAGCGGACTCCGAAATTGAGCGTCAGCTTCGGCAGCACGCGCCACTCGTGCTGCACAAACAGCGCCAGGTAATGGTTCTGCACCGATTGGGGACTGTTGTAGCCCAGGCTGCCGGACGCTGGAATCCCCAGCAGCAGGCCAGCCAGCCCCGAACCGGAAGTGTCGGCCGCGGTGGCCAGGGAAGGATTGGCCTGCGTGAAAACGGGGCTGAAGGTGAAGGTCCCGGGGGCCGCCGAGCCCGGCGCCAGGTTGTTCCAACGGTTCAGCCGGTAATCCGCCCCAAACTTCAGAGCGTGCCTGCCCACCATCTTGTAGAAGGTGGCCAGGCCGGTATGCGTGTAAAACCTGTCTTCTGCCATGCTGGAGCCGGCGGTCGCGAAATTCTCCCCCAGGCTGAAGATCGGATAGCTGTTCACCGTCTGGTTCTGGAGGATGACGGCGGGCAGCGACAGAGCAGAGGGATCCGGCAGGTTAAGCGAGCTGCCACGCGGGCTGTGCCGGCTGGAGAAGCCGTAGCGGAACGAGCCGACAAAGGTCGGGCCGAAGGTAATGGTATCGTCCAGGGCCACGGAGTAGAAGAAGCGATAGTTGAAGCCTAGGTCGCTGGAGCCTTCGCTGGGGAAGGCCTGCACGCCGCGGAAAAACTCGTCCGCGTCCTGCTTGCGAGTCAGTTTGCTGAAGCGCCCGAAGACCCGCTGGCGCTGGCTGACGACCTGGTCGGCGCGGATGCTTGCCTGCTTCTGCACCACCTTGTAAATCCCGGTGGCCGCCCAGTTGTACTTGCCGATTTGCGGCGTTCCCGGCAGGTTCGGCAAGGGATAGAGCTTGGCCACCGCGGCCCCGGTCGGGTTGAGGCGAGCCGACGGAATCCGCGCTCCCGGGAACTCCGTGCGCGTTGCGCTGGCGCCGCTGCCGGTGGTGGTCCACGGATCATAGAGGGCCACCAGAGCCGTTCCGCGGCGGTTGAGGGTCTGGGAAAAGTCGCCGTTGCGCTCCAACTCGGTGGGCACCCGCGCTTGCCTGCTCAGGTCACGTTTGTCGGCATCGCTTTCCAGTGAAAAACTGAAGAAGGTGCGATTGCGGCCGTCGTAAACGCGAGGCAGGTACACTGGACCGCCCACCACCACCCCGTACTGGTTGTAGCTGACCGGGGGCTTGGGAAGGCCCAGGCGGTTGTTGCTCCAACTGTTTGCATTGAGCGCCTTCCAGCGCTTGAAGTCGTAGACCGTACCGTGCCATTCATTCGTTCCACCACGCGTGGTGATATTGACGGCGCCACCGCTGGAGTGCCCGTAAGCAGCGTCGAACAGCGTCGTGTGCACTTTTATCTCTTCGACGGAATCCAACGACGGCACGAACACGATCAGGCCGCTGCTGCGCCCGATGGTGTTGGGGATGCCGTCCACCATCACCTCGTTTCCGCCCCGCCGTGAGCCGCCGCCGGAGATGCTGATGTCGGATTGGGCGTTGCTGGTGTAAGTTCCGGTGTCCCCGGTGACCCCCGCCGACAGCATGATCCGGTTGATGGCGTTGCGCGTCAGGCTGACGGGGACGCTCTGGATCCGGCTCCGCTCGATGACCACGCCCAGGTCGGCATTGGCAGTGCTGACCAGCGGCGCGGCCGCGGTTACGGTTATGGTCTCCGCCGCCGCCGCCACTTCCAGGGCAAAGTCCAGGGTCACGTCGGACCCCACCGACACGCGGATGCCTCGCCGCTCGATCTTCTTGAAGCCCGCAAGTTCGACCACAACCCGGTAGTTTCCCGGAAGCAGGAACGGGATCCGATAGCTGCCCTGCTCGTTCGTCTTGGTCGCCGTCGAAGTGTTGGTCTCTTCGTTGACCGCGGTGACCGAAGCCGCGGGCACGACCGCGCCGCTGGCGTCGGTGATCCGTCCCAGCAGTGTGCCGCGGAATTCTTGGGCCAACGACGCGCAGCACAACAAAAGCGCCATTAGAATATGCCTCACAACCTTACTTCCTTCCCGCAGGCACAACACCTGCATGCTCCTTTTCCAAACCCAGTTTCTTTAGCAGGGCGATGAATCTGGGGTCCGAGCGAAGGCTGTCGAACAGGGGATCCACCTTCAGCCAGACCAGCCAGCCATCATGGTCCCGGTAGGCCTGTTCCAGCCAATGAAAGGCGCGATCCCTGTCGTCCAGGCCGATATGAATGAGAGCGATGTCGAAGGCCGGAACGTACCTGCGCCTGGCAAGCTGCTCCAGCTCAGCGAGAAGCTTTCTGGCCCTGTCCTTCTTTCCCCAGCGCGCGTAGCAATGACCGAGCCCGGCTAGGGTGAGCGGGTTGCTGCCGGGCAGCGCCCGGGCCTTCTGGCAGGCAGCCACGGCGTCCTGATACAGCGCCTTCTGCTCATAGGCCAGGCCCAGGTGCAGGTACCCGGAGGGGAAGTTGGGATCCAGTTCCAGGGTCTTGCGGTACTGTTCGACGGCCTGGTCGTAGCGGCGCATGGACAGCAGAATCCTGCCCCGATCCCGTCCGATGGCCGGCGAAAGCGGATCCAACATCTGGGCCCGCTGGATCTGGGCCAGGGCTTCCTCCAGCCGTCCCACGGCCCGGAGGTATCCCGAGTACCAGTGGTGCACGGTAGCATAGCCGGGGTTGAGTTCCAGGGCGCGGCGGTAGGCCCGCTCCCCCTCCCCCCAGTCCCACTCATAGAAGGACCGCACAAATCCCAGGGCGGCGTACGCCTCCCCCATGGCTGGGTCGAGCTGCAGCGCCTCAAGCGCGGCCGCCTTGGCCTTCGGCATCACTTCCCGCGGAGGCAGCAGCCCATAGGAGGCAAGCAGCGCATTGGAATCGGCCAGCGCGGCGTGGGCCAGGGCAAACCCCGGATCCAGAGCAATGGCCTGCTCAAAGTACTCGATGCTCTTCTGCAATCCCCGCTCGGTCCGCTGGTTCCAGTAGTAGCGCCCCTGCAAGTACAGGTTGTGCGCTTCCGGGCTCCGGGTGGATACGCTGACCAGCCGCCGAGGCCGCTCCTGTCCCAGTTGAATTCTGAGCCTCTCGACGATGGCGCGCGATATCTCGTCCTGCACCGCGAACAGGTCTTTCATCTGCCGCTCGTAGGTCTCCGACCACAGGTAAGAGCCGTCCGACACGCTGATGAGCTGGGCGGTGATCCGCAGCCTGCCCCCCGCCTTGCGCACGCTGCCTTTCAGCACGCTGGCGACACGAAGCTGTTCCCCGATCTGCCGGGGCTCGTCGGTCCTCCTCTTGAGCTGAAAGGCGGAGGCCTGGGAGAGGACTCGCAATCCTTCCACCTTGGTCAGCGCGCTGATAAGTTCGTCGGTCATTCCATCACAGAAGTACTCCTGGTCTTTTTCCGGGCTCAAGTCGGTGAAAGGCAGGATGGCGATGGAAGACAGTTCGGCGGGGGCGGCTGCGGTTTCCGCCCGCTGGGGCGCCCCGCCCGCCGCGCTCTGCTGCCTGGGGAAGCGAGCGCGCCAGGAGGGAGCGGCTAGCCAGTAGGCGGCGGCCACGGCCAGCAGGGCGGCGGCCGCCCAGGCCAGAGCCTTCCAACCGCGCCTCAGCCGGCTCGCAAGCGGCGGCGGCCCCTGGGAAGTCGCGGGCTCGCGCTTCTGGAATACCGGAACGTAGCTTCCCAAGGGGAAGTCAATCCAAAGGGGGTCGTTGCGGCCCTCCGTCTCGTAATACCTCTTCAGCCGGGAACGCAGGCGGCGCGCCTCGACGCGCACTACGGCGTCTATCCGCGGGTCGTAGGTCTCCCTCCTCTGGAAGACCTCCACTCCGACAACGTATTCCTTCAACTGGTCGCCCCGGCCTTCCACAGCCTCCTCGACGGTGAAACGCAAGAAGCGGCTCAGGCGCTCGGCCCGCTGGAATGCGCTACTGGCGAGGATCTTTTCCAGTTGCGCCCGAATGGCCTCAGCCGAAAGTTCCGGCGAGGGAGGCGGAGGCTGGCCGTTGCGGCTCGGCTGCTGATGATCCGCCAAGGGGGCTGCCCGTCCCACGTCTCTTCCCCTTGCTTTGACCGCTCGAGGGTCAGGCAAACGGAGCGCTAATCAAGCGACGCTGCTGTCGGAACTCGATTGGGAACGCTCGTACGCCCAAATCCCGAAGATTATACACCCATAGCAACAGCAGCACCTGTCAGCCAGCGAGGCTACGCTCCAAGCCTGGCTCGTGCCTCTCGCAGCCAAGCCTCGTGGATGAGGCGGTGCTTCTGGCGTTCCCATTCCTCGGCGCTGAACACACTCAGGGCCTCGCGGGAGAGGGCAGGCACGCCATCACCCAGGGCGCGCGTACCGCCCTCCCGCTGCTCGCTGGCGTAGGCGGGATCCAGGGGGACGTCATGCGCCCGCGCCCACTCACTGACGTGGGTCTCGGGCATGGCCTCGATGTAAGCCGGTGACCAGTTGGGAAAGTCCAGGTGGCGCTCCAGCCACAGCGCCACGGGGCGGGTCAGGAAGAAAGGCCGGTGGCTGGCGCCTTCGACGAACCCGGTTTCAAAAACGCCCCGCCGGCTGCCCCTTAGTTCCGCCACGCGCGCTTGCAGGTCCTGGAAGAACGGCTGGCGGTGCCTGGGGATCCCGACGACCGTATCCTCCAGGCCATTGAACACCAGGGTAGGTCCCCGCGCCGCGTGCAGAGCGTAGATGGCCGCCGGACGGTCGCCGAGGAACAGCAGCGACTGATAGGGGATGCCCTGACACATGGGCTTGGACCGGTCCCAGTAACCGCCGGGCCCATCCAGGTTGCCGCCGCCGACCAGCACGCAGGCTTCGAGGCGCTGCTCCACCGCGCAGGCCAGGCTCAACACAAACGAGCCCATCGAGTACCCCAGGGCGCCGATCCGGCGCGCATCCACCTCCGGCCTTTGAGAAAGGTAAGAGACCGCCTGCAGGACATCGGTGATCATCAGGCCGGCCAGCCGTCGAGCCAACTCGGGAGGTGATTCGAGCTGATCGTGGGCGCGTGTGCCCGAGGCGCGGCGGGCGTTGCGTTCCCCCTCACCCGCGGGATCATAGGTGAGGACGGCTGCGCCGCCGCGGGCATAGAGGATGCCGGAATAGAACGAGTACCAACTGTACTTGTCGCCTCCGTGGCCGTTCACGACGATGAGCGCGGGAACCCGGCCGCGGCGTTCCCGGGGAAGGTAGAGGACGGCCGGCACACGCATCTCAAACTGGGTCGCGTAGGTGAGGCGTTCGGCCACCACTCCCGCGGCCGGCTCGAAGCGGCCGTGAATCTGGGGAGCCAGCGGCGGCAGCGGGTCGGGAATGAACAAGGTGCGCCTGATCTGTGCCCGCCACTCCTGCTCCTGCAGGGGCCTCAGCGGTGGAGCAGGCTGGATGGGCTCGGTCAGCAAAGCGGCACTCCAGAGCAACAGGCCGGCAAGCATGCGTGCCTCACAACCGAGCGGCCGCAAGGCGCCTCAGACCGGCGTCGTGCGGGGGCCGGTCACCGGCTCGGCCGGGACAAAGTAAACATCGGTGGGCTTGAACTG
>CAYVGN010000084.1:6978-9583 GCA_964451215.1 uncultured Acidobacteriota bacterium | reverse complement strand
CCGTGTACTCCATGTGCTGCGGCGAGCCGATGTTGCCGGCGATGGCCTCCCCGGAGTTGACGCCGATCCCCATGGGGATGGCGGGGCGCCCCTGGCGTTTCCATTCAGCGGCAAGCTCGTCCAGGGCCGCCTGCATGTCAAGGGCGCACTGGATGGCGCGTTGAGCGTCGGTGGCCTCGGTCAGCGGGGCTCCGAAAACAGCGAGCAGGCCGTCGCCCAGGTACTTGTCCAGGGTGCCGCCGTGGCGGAAGATGATGGCGGTCATCTCGGTGAAGAAGGCGTTGAGCAACTCCACGGCCGCCTCGGGGGCCAGCGTCTCGGCCAGCGAGGTGAAGCCGCGCAGGTCACAGAACAGGACCGTGACGAACTGGCGCGCGCCGCCCAAGCGCACGGCGTCGGGCCGGGAGAGCACCAGCTCGGCCAGGTGCTCGGGGAGAAAGCGGCGGTAGGCTTCACGGACGCGCTCCTGCTCCAGCAGGTCCTGGCGGGCGCGCGCCGCTTCCAGAGTGAGGGCGGCTTCCAGGGCCAGCACCGACAGCAGTTCCAGGTCGTCGTCGTCAAACACCATGGGCAGGCGGGAGTTGTCGGCGTACAGCAGCCCAAAGAGCCGCTCGCGGGCCAGCATGGGCGCGCAGACGGCTGAGCGCAGGCCGCTGAGGATCACGCTCTGCCGGGAGCGCAGTTGCGGGTCGGCGCGCGCGTCGCGGATCAGCACCGCCTGGCGCGATTCGAGCACGCTGTTCAGCAGCGTCTGGCTAAGCGCCACCTCGGTGTCCTTTAGGGGGACACCCGGGGTGGTGTGGATGGCAGCGGGCTGCAAGCACTGCTTGGCTTCATCCCAGAGCATGACCAGCACCCGCTCGGCCGGCGTCACACTGAACACCAGCTCCGGGATCCTGGCCAGCACCTTCTCCGGCTCCACCTCGGCTTCTAGAGAGCGCCGCGCCCGGCTCACCAGCTCAAACAACGCCGCCCGCCGCCTGGCGCGCCGCAGCTCTCTTTGCAGGTTCTCGGCGCCGCCGGGGACTGCTTCCTCCTCCGACACCTGGTGGAATTCACTGCCAGCGTCCTCCAGCCGCCGCGCTTCGCACTCCAGGGGGTGCGGGGGCACCCCACGCCGTACCATGACCGTCTTGTCCCAGGCCTCGCTGCTTTCCTCGAAGCGCAACAGCGTATCGCCCAGCCGGATGAGGGCGCCGTTCTTCAGGAACGCTTCCCGGCAGAGCTGGCCGCCAACATAAGTTCCGTTAAGGCTGTCCTGATCGAGGATGCGGTAGCCTTCCGGTGTCAGCTCGACCACGGCGTGGAGCCGCGAGGCGTTCGGATCATCCAACACCAAATCGTTCCGGTCAGAACGCCCAATCGTCACGCGTTCTTTAACCAGCTCGTACAGCAGAGGTTCCTGTCCAGAGGTCTGGATGACCAGATGCGCCATGAAGCGGACCCCTTCCCAAACAAGCAAGATTGTGTCATCGCCTCCGGATGGGCGTCAAGCGACGGGCGGGGAGCATGCTGTACACACTACTAGGGAGGCCGCCCGGATCACCCGGTGACGGCCGAAGTGGAAGCGATTCCTGTGCCGGTGGCAGGTGTGCTACCGGGGACGGTGCAGTAGTGTGCTTTGGGGGGAGCTTGGCTGAGCGCCCAGGATGGACCAGCGACAAGTCGGGCCCGGCCTCTGCGCAGCGGCCTCGTCGGCCGCCTCCAAGACCGGACCCAAAGCTAAGCTGGTGGCAGGCTGGCTACTTGTTCAGCCGCCGCCGCATCAAGCCGCCGATGGCCAGCAGCCCCGTTCCGAACAACGCGAGCGTACCCGGCTCCGGCACCTGGCCGCCCGCGTATCCCGTGTAGGTGGTGCCGCCCAAGCTGCCGCTCACGTGCACCGCAGCGTTGGCGTTGCCACCCACCAGATCGTACACGGAATTGAACGTGCCGCCGCCCACCTTGGTGACCGTAAACGAGAAGCCACTGGCAGGGGAACTGCCCTCCGGGCCCTGGAACGCCAAACTGAAAGACCCGAACCCGTCCATATTGGTGCCGCCGGGAATCAGGCTGAAGGGGCCGGTGATGTTCCCGATGCTGAGGCTGTCCAGGCTCAGCACGGTGCTCAACCCAAATGCCCCACTGACGCCAGGCCCAATAATCCCGAAGCCCGACCCCGCGCTCACGCTGACCGTAATGGTCTTCTGATCGCCACTGAGGCTGAGACTCACCGAGGCGAACACCGTGCCCGGGGGAAAGACGGACATCGTGTCATTGGGAACCGTCAGGTTGAAGCTCAGGCTGTCCGCCAGCGCGGCAGGGGCGCCCATCGCCAGGAAAACCGCCAGGACTGCTACCATCGGCAGGGCCGACCGCATCTTGCGAAGTGTCAACATTTCAAACCTCTGTGCTTAGGCTAGGGTAAACCGCTACGAATTAGAGCAAGAGCGCTGCCAAAGCGCGGGCACAGCCACGCCGCCTCTTAATGTGGGGAGGCGCTCGAACAGCTTGACAAGCAGCCAGTTAGAGGGCAGCCACATGTGCAAAGTTTTGCACATGCCTGGAAGGCGGCCGAAACCAACAGGCAGGTGCAACAGCTTGCAGCTTCCATGCAGGACGCAGG
>CAYVGN010000084.1:0-6878 GCA_964451215.1 uncultured Acidobacteriota bacterium | reverse complement strand
GTCGGGCAGCAGTTGCTTGGCCTTCTGCGCCAGGCTCAGGGCCACGTCCAGGTTGCCCCCGCTCTGCGCGTAGATCCAGGCGAGGTTGTTAGCGGCGATGGCAAAGTTCGGATCCACCGCCAGCGCCCGCTCGAAATAGTTGCGGGCCGCGTCCAGCCGGCCCTGTTCCTGGTGCAGGTTCCCGATCAGGGCCAGCACGGGCGCCGACTTCGGTTCGAGTGCCAGCGCCTTCTCATAGTGCCGGATGGCTAGATCGGGCTGGCGCTGCGCCTGCGCCAGCCTGCCCAGATGCAAGTAGGCCTCCCCGAGCTTGGGATCAATCTGGAGGGCGCGCTCGAACTGCCGCGTAGCGTCCGCATACTGGCCGCCACCCACCTGGAGTGAACCGAGCGCCAGCAGCGCGCGGGTGTCATCGGGATAGGTAGCCAAGTACTGCTGGACCCGGGCGATAGCCTTGTCGCGCTGGTTCCTGGCGGCCCAGAAGTCGGCCAGCGCCGCCAGCGCCTGGCTGGAGCGGGGATTCAGGCGCAAGGCAGTGTCGAATTCCTTCTCGGCCTCGGCCGGCTTGCCAGCCTGGGCCTCGACGAGTGCCAGGTGGAGGTGAACGTCGGAGTCCTTGGGAGCCAGTTGCGCCGCCGCCAGCAATGCCCCCCGCGCCCTGGCGAACTCGCGCTGGCGGAGATAGACGGTCCCCAGCAGGAGGTGGGCCCGGACGTCAGCGGGGTTGCGCTGCATGGCCCTCTGCGCGTACTCCTGGGCCACGGCCAGCTCTCCCATCGCCAGTTGCAGTTCGACCATGCCGTGCAGCAAAGCCGGGGCCTCCGAGCCGGCCCGCAATGCTTCCTGCATTGCGCCCCGCGCCTGGGCCTGGTCGCCGTTCTGCCAGTACGCGGTTGCGAGGAAAAAGTGGGCCTGGGCCGAGTCGGGCGCTTCGCTGACCTGGCGGCGCAGCTCGGCGATGGCCTCCTCGCGTTTTCCCTGGGCCAGCAGGATGCGGCTCCGGGCGATGCCGGCGGTCACGTCCTTCGGCCGATCTCGCAGGATTTGGTTGTTTACTGCCGCTGCTTCCGGGATGCGTCCGGCCGTCAGGTGGAACTCGACCAGCCGCGCCCTCAGCTCAAAGTCCTTCGGCGAGAGGGCCAAGCCACGCTGGTACTCGGTCAGGGCCGCATTCATCTGCTTTCGCTGAAAGTAGAAATCGCCGATGGCCATGGCCACCTCGGTGGAGCGCGGCTGACGCTGCCGCAGCGAACGGAGTACGGCTTCGCCAGCTTCCTTCTTCTCCTGGGCGTAGAGGATGTCAGCCCAGGTCAGGTAGAGGGAGGTGCCGCCGGGATTGCGCTCCACACCCTGCTGAAGGACGCGCTCGGCCTGCGGCAACTGCCGCTGGAGGCGATAGAGATTAGCCAGGTTGGTGTACGCCTGTAGAAACGTGGGCTCCACTTCGAGCGCCTTCTTCAGGTGCTGCTCGGCGTCGCTGTAGCGGCCCAGCGGGATGTCCACCAGCGCCAGGTTCATGTGGGAGGCGGGGTCGCGCGGGAGCAGCGCCACCACCTTGGAGAACGCCTCCAGCGCCCTCTCGTTCTGCTGGCGGCCCATCAGCGCCACACCCAGCAGTTGGTAGGCAGCGGCGTTTCCGCTGTCCCGCTCCAGGATGGCGTTGGCTTCCTTCTCCGCCTTCTCGAACTCGCGCGCCGTCATGTAGAGGCGGCACAGGCTCAGGCGCACGTCCAGCCGCCCCGGGTCCGCCTCCACCGCCTGTTGCAGAGCCGAGTAAGCCCGGTCCCACTCGCGCAACTCCAGGTGTACCTGGGCGAGTTGATAGAGGGCATCCACAAAGCGCGGATCGAGCTTCAACGCCTTCCGGAACTGGATGCCCGCCTCCCGGGGCTTGCCCTGCTTCAGGTATTTCTGGCCGGCTTGCAGGTATTTCTGTTTGCCCTTCTGCGGGTCTGCCGAGCAACCGGCCAGGCAGAAAACGAACAGGACGGCGATTGCCGCCGCTCTGCCGGAATTAGCGGTTGCTTTTGGTTTCTTCATGGCTTTTTCCCCGTGCGGTAAGAACTTGGTTTGGCCTACTCGGGAATGAATTCGCGCAGGTGCGGATAGATGAGCCGCGCGAACTCCAGAGCCCGGGCGCGGGCCTGGGCATCGCCCTCGGGCACCGGCGTAATCAGTCGTACCAGGGCAGCGTCGGTGCGGTTTCTGGTGATGGCGTCCACAACCATCCAGAGCTTTGCCGAGTACTCGCTAGCCACCACCCGCCCACGCGCCTGGTACCAGTACAGCACCAGCTCGCGCTCCAGGCCTTTCGCCACCAGGTATTCGTTCACCAGCATGGGCCCTTTGCCGGGCAGGGTCACTTCCAGCCGGCCGGAACGGAGCGGCTGCCAGCCGGTGCCGGGCAGGCAGTTCCTGGGCGAGTGGATGGTGTCGCCCGTCCTCTGGCTGCTGTAGTAGCCCACGTACATCCCGACCGGGACCGCGCCGGGGCGGCTGTAGATGCGGTTCACGTAGTCGTCCACCCCAGCCGCCTCGACGATGCGGCCTTCCAGCGGCGCCTCCTGGCCCTGCCAGTCGCCCAACAGCAGCGGAATGCCGGCCAGGGGCCGGCACAGCGGAACGCGCTCTCCGTGGCTGACCCCCTGGAGCACGACGATGGCGGCTGCCAGCAGCGCTGCGGTGATCCAGACCCGCTTCTGGAAACCGCGGTCAGGCATGGGCCGTTTCCCCTCCCGGCAGGCGGAACCGCCGCAGAACCGAGTGAACCAACAACAGCAAGCCGAGCGCGACCACAAACGTCAGCCAGCCGGAGAACAGATGGAGAAAGCTGTCGGCCGCCTGTGGCCCATAGAAGTGGGTGAGCAAGCCGGTGGCGACCACGCGCAAGGCGTTGGTGAGGACGGCGATGGGGACGACGAACAGCAGCAGGGCCAGGCGCGCCCAAACCCGGCTCTCCAGCAGGTAGCCGTAGCCGATGGCCAGCGCGGCCAGCGACAACAGCGAGCGGACGCCGCTGCAGGCCTCCACCACCTCCAGCGTATAGTTGGGCAGGAACAGCAGGTTGCCCTCGCGGACCACGGGCACCCGTAGCAGATCCAGGCTGGCCTCGGCGGCCCGCGAGGCCAGCAGTTGCAGCGGGAAGGTGAGTTGGTAGTAGAGGATGGCCGGCAGGGGGATCATCAGCACCAGGAAGCCGAGCGGAAAGGCCACCGCCCGCAGCATCTTCCGGCCAGCCAGGTACAGGGTCATGCCCGCCAGCAGCAGAAGCAGCGAGAAACGGCTGACGAACAACTCGGCGCCCAGGCTGCCGGCCAGGAGCAAGCCGACGGCAGCCAGCATGACCAGCAGCCCGGAGTTGGCGGGCTCCAGCGCCAGCTTCTGCAACCGGACACGCTCCCGCCAGAGCACGTAACCGGCGAACAGGGGGACAAAGAAGCCGTGGCCATAGTCCGGCTCCTGCCACCACTGCCGCACCAACCCGCGCAGCACCGGAGCATACAGCGCCACCACCAGCAGCGCCAGCAACAGCAGCGGCGCCAGCCAGGCTCTGCGCCGCCTGCCTGCCTCCCAGATTTGGGCCTGAACGCTCATGGGCAATGTCCTGCGCCGGCCTTTCCGTCTCCGGGGGCAACTGCTTCTGACAGTAGCGAGGAGCTGTAGCGCTGCCGCGCCGTCGTCCGCGCCGCTGCCAGCAGAGTCCGCCAGGGCTGGAGCGATCCACGCCGGAGGCTGGCCAGGGTTGCCACCAGCGCATAGCCTGCCTTCAACCAAGCGAAGCAAATCCGGTTCTTTACTCCGCGCTTCCAGTTCTTCCGATACAGGAAGTAACTGGCCCGCGCATGGCGGCCCAGCCAGTGGTCAGCGGAGCGGCCGGTGGGGCTTTGCCTGTGCTCCAGTCGCGCCCGGGGCGCGATCAGCAAGACCGAGCCGGACGGCAGCCGGGAGCAGAAGTCCACGTCTTCGCCGTCGGACACGCCCTCCAGATCGGCATCGAAGGCCATCCCCTGAATCGCCGCTCGACGAAAGCTCATCAGGCCCCCGCCCAGGCGACTCACCCGAACCGGCGCGGCGTTGCGGAGCCCATCGGCCTTCCAGTAGACAGGCTGGCGGTCGTCACGGAGCGGCCCGCGCACGAAAACCCAACTCCAGGCGCGAAATGCCCGGGACGGGGCCGGATAGTTGCTGATGATTCCGGAGACGCCGCTCGCCTGGGGGTTGTCGCCGTATACCTTCAGCAGCTCCTCCAGGAAGGCCGGCTCCAGGCAGACGTCATCATCCAGAAAGAGCCAGACATCGGCGCGCGCCAACTCCATGGCCCGGTTCCTGGCCGCCGCCAAGCCCCGCAAGGTCACGTCCCGGATGTAGCAAAGCGCAACCCGCTGCCGAACTCGCTGGGGCGCCTGTTCGTACTCCCGCTGCAAGGTCTGCTGGCTCTCGGACCCGCCACTCTGGTCCACGATGATCAACTGGTCCGGAACCAGGCTCTGCCGCAGCAGACTCCGTACGGTAGCCGCCAGTTCCTGGGGCCGGTTCTTCGTCGGGATCATTGCGCAAACCGAGATTTCACCCGGACGGGCCGAATCCGCATGGGGCCTCTTCAGATTGGCCTCTTTTCCGGCATCCGCGTTGGCAGCGCGCAGACTGGGAGCGCCCGGCTTCCCGGCGCCGGAAATCTGAGGAGCTGCCTCGTTATTCACCAGCGACCTATCTCCGAAAGCCATGAAGCCCCCGCAGGACAACCGCCTGCGCTGAATCCTCGCTCAGGGTGCGGGCAAAATCAGCCGCCCGAGCCTCCGGACCTCCCGGCCCGTGTAGCCGGCCAAGACCAGGAATGCCAGCAGGAAAACCAGCCAGAGGCCCGCCGAAGCCACCCACACCTGCCGCATCTTCCAGGCGGCTGCCGTGGCTGCCGCCAGCACCAACGCGAAAGGCGCGTAGGTATTGAACAAGGAAAAAGGAAAGACCTTCTTCCGACACACTAAGAAAAGGCTGAGGCACTGGTAGGTCAGCTCGCCCAGTGCCCAGGCCTGAACCGCGCCCAGCAATCCCGCGCGGCTCCACAGAGGCCAGAAACAGGAGACGAACACGACGATTCTTATGGCCTTGATTGTCGCGTCGGCCTGGGACCGGCCGGTGGCCGAGAGGATGGTGCCCGTCAGCCCATTGATCGCCTGGAGCGCGGCAAAGGGGGCGGCGAACTGGATCAGCAAACCCAGGTGCCGGTAGCGTGGCCCCAGCAGCCGCACCAGCGGCTCGGCAAAAAACAGCAGAAAACAACCCATCCCCAAAGCCACAGGAAAAATAAGACGGAGATACGTTTCTGTGACTTGGCGCGAGCACCGGGTGTCGGGATCAGCCAGCGTGCGGGTCAGGGCCGGCAAGAGGCTGTCCAGGAGAAAGCCGATCAGGATGGGAATGACCGAGACCAGCGTGATCAGGGCCACGTACTGGCCGAGCACCGCCAGCCCTCCGGCATTGAGCAGGAAAAGGTAGTCTAACCGGGTGCTGACGAACCCCAGGATGCTGCCGGCCTGAAGGCCGAGCGTGTAGCGCCAGAAGCCCGGGGGAAGGAAAAAGCGCAAGCGGCGCGCCGGCCCGCGCCAGTCGTTGAGCCGCAGCAACACCCGCAGGCCGATGGCGCTGGCGATGCCGGCCAGCGACAGGTAAACCGCCCAGATCAGCCTGCCGTAGTGGGCCGTCAGAAAGCCGGGAGCCGCAACAAACAGCAGGCCGTAGACCGCGAAGGAACCGATGGTGACGGTGCGACTCAACGCCTGGGCACACCGCAACTCCATCATCCCTTTCAGGGCGGCCGGCACCAGCGAGAACAGGATCAACACCGGCCAGGCCGAGAGCAGCAACCACTGAAAAGGGGCGCCGGTGGACTGCCCGAACAGGTACCGGAGTTTGTCGGGCCACAGGGCGGCCGCCCCCAGCCACAGCGTCGCCACGCCGGAGATCAGCAGAAAATACGAAGCCAGAAACGAGAGCCGCTCCTCGGGCCCCAGCGAGGGAAGAAAGCGGATGGCAACGGCGTTGCCCCCTAAATAGAAGAAGACCGCAATGAGGTCCACGTACATCAGCAGGACGCCGTAGGTTCCTATGGCCTCCGGGCTGACACGGGCCAGCAGGATGCTGGTTCCAAAGCCCAGGGGGGCCGACAGCAGGGAAAGCCAGGCGGTCCAGCGCAGGCCGGAGACAATTTGTTCCCGGGTCCCCGCTGGAACCGCGGTGAAGAATTCTGCGGCCGCGCCTTTGGCTTCCATACCGCTGCCTGCGCTGCGGCTGCCCATCGCCGTCAGCGACATCTCCTTTCTTCTGCCTCCCTCCAAAAGCCGGGCTGCGGGCCCTGAGACCCGCTCCTGATAGAAAGCTCCTTCTGCAGGCGAAACATAGTCAGAAAATTCGCCTGGCGCACCAAGGTCAGGAAATCTCCATAGTTTCGCTCTTCCCCGCCGGTGCGGAAGCCCCAACGGTCTGTGCCCATCCGCGTGACGGCTTCTCTGCCGTCGTAGGCGTTGTCCGAGAAGGTAACCAGGCCCCAGTTGGCCTTCTCGCCCCAGTTGTCCGCGAACTCCCACCACTTGATTCCCACAATGGGCCTGACGCCGGTGGTGCTGACGGCGCGGTCGAAGTATCTTTCAAGTCGCGCGGCGTAGAGCTTGCCCCGGTCGGCTTGCGCCGAGAACACGTGCGGGCCGATGCTAGTGCTGTACCGGAACAGGGCGGAATCGGGGTTGGCGATGGAACCCTCCCAACTGAGAACGGGAAGGTCGCCGGCGTGTGCCGCCATGAAATCCAGAGTTTGCTGGCTGCCGTTGTAGTTGGTCTGGAGCACATCCAGGTACTGGCCGGCTGCTTGCAGGATCTGCCTC
>CAYVGN010000083.1:7241-9595 GCA_964451215.1 uncultured Acidobacteriota bacterium | reverse complement strand
GCAGCAAACCGAGTCCTTCCGGGCCGAGGCCATGGAAGCGGCGCGCCAGTTTGACCATCGCTCCGCTGAACTCCAGCAACTGAGCGTCAACCTGGAGCGGACCGGCCGCCAGATGCGGCAGGAGCTGGAAGAGCTGGCGGCGACGCTCCTGGCGCGCTACGACAGCCGCAAGGAGGCGCTCGACCGCCTGCTGGAACTGCTGGAGAGCGGCCGCGCTGCCCTGCGCAGCGACCTCGACTCCCTCCACACCTCCACCGAAGAGCTGCGGGCGCGGCTGCAGCGATTCTCGGCCGAACAGGAAGCGGCGCTGAAGTCGAGAACACTGGAACTGGAGAGGAAGCTGCAGGACGCGACGGCGGCATTGGAGGCGGCATCGAACGAGCGCGCCGGCGCCGCGCTGGCTTCCTTGCACAGCTCCTTCGCCGCGGGACTGGAGCAGGCGCTGGCCGAGGCCCAGCAGCGTTTCCAGGCCGTGGTTGAGACCGAGATCAAGAAAGGGACCGAGCAGCTTGGCGCCCAGTTCGGCTCGGTGGCGGCCGAGCAGCGCCGGGCGCTGGAGTCGCTGGCCGCTGCACACGGCCAGCAACTGACCGAGGCGCTGGCGCGGGTGGAGAGGGCGGAGGCAACCGAGCTGGAGCGTCTGGGCACGCGAGTGACCCAAGCCGAGGAGGCGATCCGGCAGGCGTCGGCCGCCGCCATCGCCAGCCTCGAGGACCGCCAGGCGCGCGTCTCCGCTGCCGCCGCTGACATACTCGAGCAGGTCCGGCAGGCCCGCGTGGAGGTGGCGCGAGAAAGCGCCCAGCTCGAAAGCCAGACGCGCCAGTGGGAGCAAGCCATTGCCGCCCAGTTCGCCGCATTGTCTTCGGCGGTGGACGAGAAACGGGAGGGTGTGGACGTGGCGCTGGCGCGCCTGGAACCAGCCAGAGTGGAACTGGCCCAGTCCCTCGCCAGCCTCACCCGCAGCGAGGAGCAGGCCGAGGCAAAGCTGCAGGCGCTGCAGCGAGACTTGCAGGCTATGCTCGACAGGCGCGCCACCGCGCTGGCCGAACAGGTGCGGCAGACGCTGGAGCGGTCACTGCAAGGCGCGGAAAAGGAGCTGGCGGCCGAGGCTGACGCGGCCGAGGGCGTCTTCCAGGCGCGCATCCGAGCGGTGACTGAGCAGGCCGTGGCGGCGGCAAAGAAGAGCATCGAGCAGGCGGGCGACGGCTGCGCCGCTAGCCTGAACCGCGTCATCGAGAACAGCACCCGCGAGCAACAGCGGCAGATGCAGCAGGTCAGCCAGCAGGCCGAGCAGGCCCTCCGCGAGCAGCAGCGCCGGATGCAGGACGCGGTGAACCAGATGGCCGGCTCGTTCAACGAGCAACTGCAGCAGGTGGGCCGCCTGGCCGTGGAGCGAGTGCGCGAGGCGCACGAGATGCTGTTGCGCGACATCCCGGCGCGCCTCGCCGACGCCGAGGTGGCCTTCCGCCAAAACCTGGAAAAAATCGTCGAGCAGGCCCGCACCGACGCCGCGCTGGGTGCGCCCGGCAAGCACGCGGCGCCGCGTAACAACGCCGAATGACGCCAGCCGCAGGCGCTCGCTGAGCCCTCTTCTAGGGCCGGCGCTGAGGGCTCGGGCAAGTCCTGGCCTTCGAAGCACTTCCATGGGGAGTCCGGAATTTGACGTGCTGGCGGTCGGCGACCTGAACGTGGACCTGGTGCTGCTGGGGTGTCCGTGGCCGGAAGCCGGCAAGGAGCGCATCGCGGCCAGCAGCAGCTACACGCTGGGCGGTTCGGGCGGAATCTTCGCCTGCAACCTGGCAGCGCTGGGCGCGCGCGTGGCGTTGGCGGCCAGGATCGGCGCGGACGCGCCCGGCCGCTTCCTGCTAGAAGAGCTGGGCGCTGCCGGTGTGGATGTGTCCGGCGTGCGGGTGTCGCCGGAACTGAAAACCGGTATCAGCGTGGTCCTGGCGCTCTCCGGGCAGGAACAAAAGGCCCTGCTTACGCACCGTGGGGCGATGGAGCGCCTGTCCGAAGGCGATGTCCCGGATGAACTGCTGCGGCGCGCACGCCACCTGCACGTCACCTCGTACTACATGCTGCCGGCGCTTCGTGGCGGCTGCGCGCGACTTCTGGCGCGGGCCCGCGCCGCCGGTCTCAGCACCTCCCTCGACACCAATGACGATCCGGACGAATGCTGGGACGGCGACCTGCCCGAAGTGCTGCGGCATACCGACATTTTCTTTCCCAACCGCCGGGAGGCGCTTTCCATTGCCGGGCGGCTGGCCGGGCAGCCAGGAAGTGGCGGCGGCGACCGCCCAGCCGACCTGGGCCGGGCCGCAAAACGGCTAACCGGGTATTGCCGGATGGCGGCG
>CAYVGN010000083.1:1073-7231 GCA_964451215.1 uncultured Acidobacteriota bacterium | reverse complement strand
CCTGGACGGCGCGCTGCTGGTCGCCGAGGGCGGTCGTACCCGCCTGCAGGTCCCCGCCCTGCCCGTGCAGTTCGTTGAGGCCACCGGCGCCGGCGACAGCTTCGACGCCGGCTTCCTGATCCGATACCTCGGCGGCGCGCCGCTCGACGACTGCCTGCGCTTTGCCAACGCCTGCGGAGCGCTGGCGGTGAGCGCGGCCGGCGGGACGGCAGCGTTTCGGGAGCCGGGCGCGCGGGAAAGGCTCAGCAAGCTGGCCGCATCCGCACAGGTTTAGGCTTTAGGCTTTAGGCTTTAGGCTTTAGGCTCTAGGCTTTAGGCTGTGGCTGAAATGGAAGAACTGGAGCAATACCTGGAGCGGCGAGCGCAGGGCGAAAACCCGCTGGCCGCGCTGCTGCGCCTGCCGGCGGAAGAGAAGCAACGGCGGGGAGTGGTCCACACGCCGCGCGAAATTATGCAGCAGCCGTGGGCTTGGCGCGAAACGGCGCGGGTGGTGTTCGAGCGCCGGGAAGAGCTTCGCGAGTTCCTCCGGTGCGGCGGCGGCGTGGACGCGGTGGTGCTGGCGGGCGCCGGGTCGTCCGCCCACGCCGGCCTTTCCCTGGTCCCCTTGTTTCGCGAGCACGGCCTGGCGGCCTGCGATGTCCCCACGACAGACCTGGTGGTGAAGTGGCAGGACATCTTTTCCGACAAGCAAGGATACCTGTCTTACCTGCTGGTTTCGCTGGCGCGTTCCGGCGACAGCCCGGAGAGCACCGGGGCGGTGGACCGCGTCCTGCGCTACTTCCCGCGGGTGCGGCACCTGGTGATCTGCTGCAACGCGAACGGCGCGTTGCCCCGCAAGTACCGTGACTGCCCAAACGTCTTCACCCTGATCCTGCCCGAGGCCACCAACGACCGGAGCTTAGTCATGACCAGCGCTTACACCAGCCTGATTGTGGCCGGGCAATGCGTGGCCGAGTTAGAGCGCGCTGCTGCCTACAGGGCCATCCTGGAGGCGCTGGCGACGGCCGCCGAGCGCGTTGTGGATGGGGCGGGGGTGGCCGAGGAGGTGGCGGCGCTGGACCCGTCGCGCGTCTGCCTGCTGGCGCCACGCGACCTGCTGGGCATGGTGCGCGAAGGGGCTCTGAAAATCCTGGAAACGACCGCCGGGCGGGTGGCGACGCTCGCGGAAACCTTTCTCGGGTTGCGCCACGGGTCCCTGGTGTTCCTGGACGAGCGCACGGCGCTGCTGTATTTTTTCAGTTCCGACCCGCACTCCAGGAAGTACGAACAGGACCTGGCCGACGAGGTGCGGGCCAAAGGTCTGGGCATGGCGGCGGTGGGGCTGGGGCCGGGCGAAGCCGAGCAGATGCGCTACTCCCTCTCCCAAGCCTACCCGGAGGGCGTGCCCGATCTCTTCCGCTCTCCGTTGGATGCGCTGTTCCCGCAGATGCTGGCGCTGTTTCTGTGCCTCCGTCTGGGTCTGCGTCCGGACAACCCCAGCGAGGGCGGCGTCATTCACCGCGTGGTCGAGGGCGTGCGCCTCTACGGGCCGTGAGAGAAACGTAGGGGCGCCCTTTATGGGCGCCCGCTGCCACGGGCGGGCACAAGGCGCGCCCCTACATGGGCGCCGACCCGCCCTATTCCGGCTGCCGCGAACTCGACGATTTCATTGCCCATCCCGCAACGCCGGAGGAGACCGACTGGCAGGCCATTGCCCGGCTCGCCAGCGCCACGCTAAGTCCGTAGCCCAGTGGTAAAGGGCCATCCCGACAGCCTCCGGCTCCCCGGCCTCTGCGGTGTGCCTTTGTGGTTATCAGGCACCGGGGCTTCAACCCGGCTGATCGGCGCTACATTGGGACCAGCCATGCGCGAAGCCGAACTGTACCCGCCGTTGAAGCAGCATTTCGAACGGCTGGGGTACGCCGTCCACGCCGAGGTGCCGGCCGCGCACGGCGGCTACGTGGATCTGCTGGGCATCCGCGAGCAGGTGTCGGTGGCGGTGGAACTGAAGTCGTCCTTCTCACGGATTGCTGTCCGACAGGCGCGGCGGAACCAGCACTACGTGTGGGAGTCGTACGTGGCCATTCCGGAGAGCACGCGGATTCGGCCGGGCCGTCGGGCGGCTTTGAAGCGTAACGGGTTGGGTTTGCTGGCCGTGGGGCCCAGCGGCGTGCGGACGCTGGTCGAGGCACGACGCCGGGCACCAGCACAGACGATTCACCAAGCCTTCGGGCGGTATCTGGAAGGGGGGCTCCAGGCACTTTATGCGGGCGCGATTGGGGGCGTGCCCGCCGGCAGGAGGGCCAGCGCCTTCAAAGAGCTGACAAAGAAAGTTAAAGAAGCACTTGAGACCCAGGGCGGCCTGGCCAATACCGATCACATCCTGGCCGCCACGCTGGGGTGGAACTACTTCCGGCATCCCCGCAGCGGACTCCGCTGGATTCTGGAACGTCACTTTCTGCAGGTGGCGCCGGACCTGTGGGCGTTGCCGGATAGCTCCCCAGGTCGCCACGAACCGCTCAGCTATGAACTCGCTGCCGAGTGCCTGGTGCGCACGCATTTGCCCGAGACCTACGTGTGCCTGCCGCCACCGCCCGTTGTTCCCCGCCCCGGTGACCTCGTCATCTTGCGGCAAAACGGACAAATTCCGCGCCGCGCGCGGGTTATATCGGCTGAACGGCACGCCATCGTGGAGACGGCACAGCGCGAGCTGCGCGCCGGTCCCGCGATTTTCTTCCCCTGGCGCTGCCCCCGCCAGCAGCCGCTCCCCGGTGAGACGCTGGTGCTGCGGCTGGCTCCGGTCCGGAAGCAATCGCCGGCCGGCAGCAGACAGCAACACTGCGGCGTGATACAGTGAGCAAGAGATGACGACAGGCCCCAGCATCAGCCGGCGCAATGTAGCCAACGGCGCGGCCTCTCCCGCGAACCGGGAGCGCTACTTCGAGCTGAAGACGCGCGTCCATCAGAAGCTGCTCAACGTACTGAACATGGACGCGTTGAAGGCGGTCACCCGGGAGCGGTTGCGCGGCGAGGTGCAGAGCGTGGTCGAGCGCATCCTGCAGGACGACCGCCTGCCCATCAGCCTGGCCGAGCGCGACCGGCTGGTGGAGGAGATCCTGGACGAGGTGTTCGGCCTGGGACCCCTGGAGCCGTTGCTGAAGGATCCCACCATCTCCGACATCCTGGTCAACACTCACAAGTGCGTTTACATCGAGCGCTTCGGCAAGCTGACAGAGACGGGCATCCGCTTCCAGAGCGACCGGCACCTGTTGCACGTCATCGAGAAGATCGTGGCGAGCGTGGGGCGGCGCATTGACGAGTCGGTGCCGCTGGTAGACGCCCGGCTGCCCGACGGCTCGCGCGTCAACGCCATCATCCCGCCCCTGGCCGTGGACGGCCCCTCGCTTTCCATCCGCCGCTTCGGCCGCAAGGTGCTCAGCAACGAGGAGCTGCTGAAGAACCAGACCCTGCCGCCCTACATGCTGGAGTTCCTGGGCGCCTGCGTGGAAGGACGGATGAACATCGTGATCTCGGGCGGAACGGGCTCGGGCAAGACCACCTTCCTGAACGCCATGTCGCGCTTTGTCCCCGAGCACGAGCGGGTAGTCACCATCGAGGACACCGCCGAACTGCAGCTCCAGTTGGAGAACGTGGTGCGGCTGGAGACGCGCCCGCCCAACATCGAAGGCAAGGGAGCCATCCCCTGCCGGCAATTGCTGGCGACGGCGCTGCGCCTGCGCCCCGACCGCATCCTGCTCGGCGAGGCGCGGGGCGGCGAGGCGCTGGACATGCTGCAGGCCATGAGCACCGGCGTGGAGGGCTCCATGACCACCGTGCACGCCAACTCCCCGGCCGACTGCTTCAGCCGCCTGGAGACCATGGTGATGATGGCTAAGCTGGACCTGCCCAGCCGCTTCATCCGCCAGCAGATGGCCTCGGTGATCCAACTGGTGGTGCAGACCGCCCGCCTCAGCGACGGCACCCGCAAGATCGTCAACGTCGCCGAGGTGCTGGGGCTAGACGGTCTGGACATCCTGGTGCAGGACGTCTTCCTGTTCGAGCGCACCGGGGTCGGCGACAGCGGTCGCGTGCTGGGCAAGTTCCGTGGCGCCGGGGTCCGCCCTCGCTGCCTGGAGCGCCTGCGCCTCTCCGACATCCACCTCAACCCCAGAATCTTTGACGAAGTCACCGCCGTCCAGTGACTCTCCGCGACCCGGTCTCAGCGGCCGCAGCATTCTTGGGGAAGGAAGGCCCTAGTGTTTGATCGGATTACATTTGATCCCGGCGTGATGGGTGGGCTTGCTTGCGTCCGAGGCATGCGGATTACTGTTTCCCACGTAGTCAACCTGGTCGCGAGCGGCCTCACCGTCGAAGAAATCCAGCGGGAGTATCCCCACCTGGAACCGGAAGACATCCGGCAGGCCTTGCAGTACGCCGCGTATCTGGCCAGCGAAGAGGTGCACCCGGTAACCGGGACTCGGTCATGAAGTTCCTCGCGGACGTGGGCATTGCCCGGAGTACCGTCGAGGCGCTTCGAGAACGTGGCCAAGACGCAACTCACCTTGCCGAACAAGGCCTGCAACACCTCGCCGACGCTGCGATTCTGAGGAAGGCGAGGGAGGAACAGCGGATCCTGTTGACGCTCGACCTGGATTTCGGAGACCTCGTGGCTGCCGGGCTGCATTTACGCCCCAGCGTCGTGATCTTCCGACTGCGTAACCGGTCGCCCTCGCGGGTCACCACTCGGCTCCTGCAAGTCCTGGGGAGCTGCCCGGCCGAACTGGAATCGGGTGCGGTGGTGATCGTTGAAGATGCAGGCCACCGAGTGCGACGGCTACCCATTTCTTCGGCTGCTGACCGCCCTGGCTAGCCAAGTCACCGCCGTCCAGTAGCCCCGCTCGAAAAAGGCGGCAAGAGCACGAGGAGACCCGCGCTGGTTGTTTCTGTCTGTGTAGCTGGAACCCCTGGCGCGGGTTTCAGCCGCCGCTGCCGGCCGGCGCTGCGGGCTGGCGAACCGGCTGCGGCCCGGCCGCGAGCGCCCGGATGATTTCGCGGCAGAAGGCCGGCAAGTCCGCCGGCATGCGCGAAGTGATCAGGTTGGCGTCCACGACGACTTCCTCATCCACGTACTGCGCGCCTGCGTTCACCAGGTCGTCCTTGATGGCAAAGAAGCAGGTGGCGCGGCGGCCCTTCAGGATGCCCGCCGAGCACAACACCCAGCCGGCATGGCAGATGGCGGCCACCACCTTGCCAGCGGCATCCATGTCGCGCACCAGCTTCAGCACCTCGGGGTACCGGCGCAGGATGTCAGGGGCGTAGCCTCCGGGCATAACCACCGCGTCGAAATCTGCGGCCGAAACTTCGCTAAAGGCTTTGTCGGCCACCACCGGGTAGCCAACTTTGCTGGTGTAGGTCTTGCCCGTTTCCTTGCCGACGGTCAGCGCTTCGGCGCCGGCCTCTTTCAGGCGCAGCAACGGATACCAGACTTCCAGTTCCTGGTACAGGTCCTCCACCAGGACCGCCACCTTCTTGCCCTTCAGTTGCATAGCTGGGCCTCCGCAATGAATTCCCTTCGATAGTACCAGGCGGAGGGCGGCGCGGACCCCGCTGCGCGGGGCCGCGCCCTACCTGCTGCCCTTACTCCGGGCCGCCCGAGGCTTATCTGGTCTAGACCAGGTCGGCAGCGCGGTAGAGGACCTCGCCGGCGTGCGGCACCAGCAGGATGCCCTCGTCTTCGCGCCCGGCCCACTCTGCGGGCCGGACCTGGCAGTAGTCGGCGTAGCCCAGGTTCACGCGCCGGCAGCGCTCCTCCGGAATCCCGGTGGCCAGCGTCACCTGGATGCGCGGCTCTTCGCCGCGCCCGCCCGGCTCGAACGTGCCGGCGCCCTTGACGTGCGTGCTGTGCGCCTTGATGGAGCCCGGCACGTGGCGGAAGCGTTCTGGCTGTTTGAGGAAATAATCGCGGACATGGTAGCCCACCTCGTCGATGAGCCTGCCGTGGGTGTAAGAGATCTCGGTGATGTGCGGCGCGTAGATGATGACCTCTCCGCCATCAGCGATGGCCGGCTCGGTCTTGTACATGGCCTTGGCCGCCGTCCACAGGTCGTCGTACATCTCCGAGGGCACAGACAGCACGCGGCGGAAGGCGCGCGGCACCCGGACGATGTTCAGCTCGGCGG
>CAYVGN010000083.1:0-1063 GCA_964451215.1 uncultured Acidobacteriota bacterium | reverse complement strand
AGGCCGCAGCCAGGTTGCTGGATTCCTTGAATGTCAGCACCAGGGCCAGGCAGGTGAGCGGGCGCGGCACAAACTCGGCGGCGCGATGCACCACCCGCCGCACCGGCGTGTCCTTCACCCCGATGGTCTTCATGCTGGTGACCAGGGCGCCCAGCCAGTGCGTGGCGTTGATGATTTCCGCTCCGGCGATGCCCGGAAACAGGTACTTGGCGCCGCCGGAGAAGCCCACAACCTCGTGGGGAAACACCGGGCCGCAGATCATCAGGTGGTCGTAGTCCAGGATCAGGCGGTTGAGCCGTACGGGCACTTCTTCGTCGAGCAGGCCGTCGGTCAGCCGGGCGATCTCCCCGCGGCCGATCACGCCGATGGTCAGCAAGGTTTCGGGCAGGTCCCAGCGGTGGTTGAAGATCTCAGTCTTGGGGTAGAGTTGGGCGCGCTGGGCCGCCGGGGCGCCCACCAGCCGGTCAATGGCGGCCGCGCTCATGGGCGGATGGGTACCCAGGGCGACGAGGTAGTCCAGCCGGGTTACCCGCCCGCCGAGCTGCTCATCGAGCAGGCGAAACAGGAGCGGGAGGGGCGCGGTGCGGGTGCTGTCGGGGATGATCACCAGGAGGCGGCGGCCGTCCAGCGGCAGCGGGTCCAGGCCCTGCCCCAGCAGTTGTCGCACCTCCGTTGCTGTCAGCGTTTCCGTCGTCAAGCCCCTTCCCACCACCATGAGCCTCCTGATTCTTTGCTCGGCTTGCGAGGTGGACAGGCAAGACTGCCGATCCCATCGCGTCCTTGCTAGTGCCGTGTCCCATTAATTCCACCCCACCCCTGCGGCCACGAAAGCCGCATCAGGAGCGGGTTTCCGCCACCGGCTGCGGGGCAGGACTTGTGGGACACGGCACTAGTGCCGTGACCGCCTGATTTCTACCCCATGACGCCCTCTATCCCTGTGTGCGCGTAGTCTTCACGACCGTACTGAAGGGAAGAAACTAGGCGGTCACGGTGCTAGGCGGTCACGGCACTAGGCGGCGGAGCCTAGCGCGGTCGGCTCGTCCGCAAACGTCGGCCAGCCGGC
>CAYVGN010000082.1:0-9604 GCA_964451215.1 uncultured Acidobacteriota bacterium | reverse complement strand
GTCGCCCAGGGTGCGGTCGAAGGCCTCCATGCGGCCGCGCACGTCCTCCAGCAGCTCTTCGAGCTTCTTCTCGTCCCGCTCAAAGGCTGTGGCCAGCTCAGCCGGCAAGAACCGGGGAGCCATCCTCTGGCGCAGTGCCTGCGGCCCGGCCAGCACGTCGGCTACTTTCAGGCCGTAGTGCTGAAGCAGGTCGGCGGCGGCCGCGTCGAGCACGGTGAAACTGGCGCGGGGATAGACCACCGGCATGCGGCCGAGCAGCCGCCCATACAGGACACTGGCCTGGGCCAGATAGGCGAGTTCGGCCGGGCCACCCACGTAGGCCACGGTGGGCAGCAGGGCGTCCTGGAGCACCGGGCGCAGCAGCGCATTGGCGGAAAACGCCTGGGGCTGCCGCTCCAGATCCGCCAGCAGCCGGGCTTGGCTCAGCCTCTCTTCACCCCGCAGGAATTCGCCGTTGCGGCGCCGGAGGGCCGTGCGTTGCCCGTTGGCGAGCTGGAACAGCAGCGTCGAATGCTCAGTCACCCGAACCTGGGTGTGGTAGCCCGCCTTGAGCAGCTCCTTGTTGCGCTCCAGCAGCGCGCTAACCAGTTCGTCCATGGACCCGAGGACACGGTGGAAAACGCCAGCAGCCAGGCGGCGCGCGCGCAAGTCCGCGGGGTCCAGCAGCAGCACGCCGAAGCGGTCGAGCAGGCGCGCCATGAGGCGCCCAAAGGCCACCCCGAAGGTTTCCCCAGGGCGGTAGCTGTCGGCCAGCGCCCGGGCCAGCTCCGCCGTCCAGGTTGTCTGCGGCAGCAGCGCAACGGCCTCCTGGCAGCGCCGGGCTATCTCGGAACTGAGCGCAACCTCGCCCACTGGGGCATTAGGCACGCGCGGGACCGCGCCATCCTCGATGCGCTGCAACTGGCAGGACGCGTCCAGCACGAAGGTATGGTTGACCTCGTGGAGGTCATGGTCGTCGGTGGCCAGCCAGAACACCGGGACGCAGTCGAGCCCCTCGCTGGTCAGCCAGTCGGCCAGGCGGATCGCAGTGAGCGCCTTGTAGAAGGCGTACATCGGGCCGGTGAACAGTCCCACCTGCTGCCCGGTCACTGCCGCCACCGCCCCGCGGCGGAAGCGTTCGACGTTGCGGCGCGTGGCTTGGCCCGCTCCAAACCGCTCGGCCTGCTCCTCCAGCACCGCGGCCACCACCGCCCGTGTTTCGGCCGGATATTTCAGCAACCGCGCCGAGTGGAAAAACGACCGGGAGTCAAACGGGTCGAAAGCGTAAAAGGCCCGGACGCGATCAAAATGGTAGAGGAAATCCGTGAACAGCCGGGTGGCGTGCGGGATGCCGGTTTGCTTGATACACTCACACTCCATCTGCCGTTCGACGGATGGTACCATAGCTAAACTAGATTCCGGGCCTTGCCCGTCTGACTCACTTTGATGAGTGCAGCGCCCAGGCTGGTGCCGGGTGTGCTGGCAGGGGACTCCGATGCGTGCCCGACGCTTGCCGCGGCGAGCTGGGAGCTACCTGGCGAGTTCGCGCTATGATCTGACTGAGTCCCAGGCGTTGCCAGGCGGTTGGCTGCTGAGAATGCGCGCCCTGTTCCGCAGCTTGGTTGTGGTGGTGGTGACCGCGTTCTATATCGCGCTTGTCGGGCCGCCGGTGCTGCTCCACGAATGGCTGACCGGCAGTGCTGAGCTGGTGTACCGGACAGGCGTTGCGGGTGTGCGGCTGGCGATGTGGCTGGCCGGGATTCGTGTCCGCACCGAAGGGATGGACAGGCTCGAAGCCGGCCAGACCTATCTGTACGTGATGAACCACGCCAGCAACGCGGACGTGGCCATCATCGGCATCCTTCCGGCGCGAGTGGCAGCGATGGCCAAGCACACCCTGTTTGGCATCCCCTTGCTCGGCCGCGCCCTGCGCGTCACCGGTTTCATCCCCATCGTGCGGGGCACGGCGCAGGCCTCGACGACGGTGGAGGCCGGAGTGGCCACGCTGCGCAAGGGCCTCTCGCTATTCGCATATCCGGAGGGGACGCGCAGCACGACCGGAGAGCTGCAGGCCTTCCACCGCGGCGTCTTCTTGATGGCCATTCGCGCCGGCGTTCCTGTGGTGCCTATCACCCTACTGGGGACGCGGGCGATCATGCGCAAGGGAGACCCGCGCGTTCACCCGGGCCAGATGGTGGCCGTCTTTCACGAACCGATTCCCACTGCAGGTTTGAGGGAGGAGGACCGGCTCCGTCTGACGGAGCGCGTTCGCCAGGCCATCGCCTCGCGGCTCCCGGCAGCCGCCGCCCTCAACGTGTAGGGGCGGGTCGGAGACCCGCCCCTGCGACCCAACCCCAACGGGCGGCCGCCTCCCTGAGAATGGCGGGCAGGTCTTGCTCTAGCAGGTAACGTTGCTCGATCAGCTTCATGGCCGCCTGGGCCACCAACCCAAGGTACTGGTCGCGATCGTGGTAGCGTTCCTCGATGGCGCGTCGCGGGTCGCCGCTTCGTTGGCGCTCGGCGCGCGTTGGCGGGAACGGAATGAAGCTGCCCTGCATGCTGGAGAGTTCGTCGCTGGGGCCGGACTTCTCGTTGAAAAGGTTCCAGCCGGTGTAGGTGGCCAGCGGGACGGCAACCTCCGGCAGCCTTAAACCTCCGGTTTCGTTTCCATCTGTATCCGCTTGAGAAATAAGGATCGGGAACGGCTTGCCGACTTGCGGCGGCTCGCGCGTCACCACCCCCGACTTCCATTCCGGCCCGTAGTCAACGCGATAGGCCTTGTGCACGCGGGTGGAAAAGCTGACCCCGGGGATCTTGGGGAAGTCGAGGGCTTCTGGCGCCACGAGCGTCCCGCTGGAGCGGCGGGGGTAGACGCTGGCGGGAGGCTCCACGCCCTCGCTCACCCAGCGATCCATGGCCACCAGCAGCGCCCGCATTGCCCAGCGGAAGTTGTTCGGGTTGTTGAGCTGCTGGCCGATGGTGCGTGAAGGCGGGAAGGGCGCCGGGCCGTGCTGGCTGCCGGCGAACAGGTAGATGCGGACGTTGTCGGGAATCGGCATGTCGGAGGCGCCATCCAGCGTGGTGTGAATCAGCGACGCCGCCCGTCCCCAGTATTCGTAGGAGGAGTTGGAGTAGAAGACCTTGGGCGCCACCCCGCTCTTGCGCGCCTGTGAGAGCAGCCCATCGGTCACACCGGTCTCGGGATCGGTCTGCTCCAGGTCAGTGAAGGGGAAAATGTCTGTGGGATAGAAGAAGTTCATGAAGGGGTGTGCGTCGCGCGAGGGTTGGGCGAAGCGGTGGTTGAAGCTGCCGCGGCCGGCGCCGGCCACGTGCGCCAGCACCCCGTCCAGCACCGGGCGCCCTTTCTCATCCTGGTTGAAGCCGTAGTACAGAAAGGTGCGCAGAAACCGGCCACTTTGGGAGGCGCCGTAGGCAAGGGCGCGGCGGATGCCGGGAACCAGCGCCGGCTGCCCGGAGGGCGGGTGCTTCAAGCAGGAGAGGAGGTCGCGCACCGCCGCCGGGCCCAGCCCGACCAGCACCGGGTCCCGGGCCGTGTAGACCACTTCGTAGATTCGGTGCGGCTCAAAGCCGGCGGGCATTTCCACGCTGGCGCAGTCGGAGGAGAACCGCCACTGGCTGCGAGGGATAACCTGCCGCGGTGCCTCGACCTTCGCGCGCACCGTCAGCGTGGCCTTCTCCTCGTCCGGGTCGGCAACCAGATAGGGCATGTGTTCCCGGTCGGAGAGGAGGTGCCGGGTGACCCTCTCGCTCACCACGAAATCGGCCCGCACCAGCCCGCCAAGGCCCGCTGCTGACGGCGCGTACAAGCGCATCAGGCCGGGCTGCTTGGGCGTGTCCCACTGCCATCCCACCCAGGCCAGCGTGTAGCCCTGCTGCATCAGGAAGCCGTCGCCGTAGTGGGCCGGCGAAGTGGGGTCCAGGCTCCCCGTTCCGAGGTTGAAAGAAGAAAGCAGAAACTTGCGGCCCCGGTTGGAGACTTCAAACAGCACCGCCCCGTTGCCGCGCTCCGCCTGCTTGGGCTTCAACAGGTATAGATCCGCGGAAAACTCGACCTTGCCCTGGGCGTTGCGCGGCGCCCGGTCAATGTCAGCAATGATGCGGTTATAGAGATTGGCCGGATCAACGGCGAAGTGCACCTTGCCCACCAGTTTCTCGTAGGGACCGGCCAGCCCGAAGGAGCGCCCACCAAGGGCGTCGGCGCGCGCCTCGATCTCCACGCGAACGACCTCGGCTGAAAGCGCCCCGGCGAGCAGAAAGGAGGCGAGCAGCAGTCGGAACACCATGCCCGTATTCTAGCGGGCGTCTGGCACTTGGGGCCTCAACATCGACAGGATCTTGCATCTCTTCGAGCCGCCGAATCAGAGCCGCGAGTCGCCACGGCGACCAGCGGGGCCTGAAGCCGTCCTACCGGGAGGTCGGCCTGGGCGCCTCGCGCTTGGGCTGCTCGGGCCGGGGCGGCTCCCCCTTGGGCAGCGGCTTGCGCGGCAGCATCTGGTCGCGCATGGCCGCGTGATAGACAAAGGCGGCCATCACTACTGAAGCCTGCATCAGGTCCTCCCGCTGCAGCCGCTCGTAAACGTCCATGTTGGAGTGGTGCGTTCGGGTGCTGTACTCCACCTCATCCTGAATGAACTGGAAACCGGGGACGCCCACAGCATCGAACGACATGTGATCGGTGCCGGAGGTGTTGCGCAGCGAGACGGTGGTGATGCCGAGGTCCTTGAGCGGCTCGATCCAAGCCTCGAAGATGGGGCGGACGGCGGCATTTTCCTGGCAGTAGACGCCGCGGATTTTGCCGGTGCCGTTGTCGTAGTTGAAATAGGCGGAGATCTTGGCGTGCTCCGGTTTAAAGGTGAGCGGGCCCTGGTCGCGGCGCAGCATGTCCGGTGCGCCCCGCTCGGCGGCGTCCTTCGGCTCCGGGCGGGAAGCGAAGTGCTGGCTGACGTAGGCGCGCGACCCCAGCAGTCCCTGTTCCTCGCCGCTCCACAGGCCGACGCGCACGGTGCGGCGCAGCTTGACGCCCAGAGCCTGGAGAATGCGGACGGCCTCCATGGTCACCGCCACGCCGGCCCCGTTGTCGGTGGCGCCGGTGCCGCCGTGCCAGGAATCAATGTGGGCGCCCAGCATCACTACTTCGTCCTTCTTGTCAGTGCCCGGGATCTCGGCGACGGTGTTGTAGGCCATCTCGTCACCGTCGTAGAACTCGTTGCGGATGTCGAGTTCCAGTTCCACGTCCACGTTCCGGTCCAGCAGGCGCGCGATGCGGCCGTAGTGTTCCACGGCCATCACCAGTGACGGCATGCCGGTCGGCTCGCCCTTGCGGTACGGGCCGCCGGCTGCCACGAAGACCGTGCCGCCGTCGCCGCGACCGGGCTCGATCGCCGCCAATGCTTTCTCCTCGGCCAGGAACTTGTTCAGCACGTTCTGGAACTCGCGTCTGCGGAAGAATTCTTCGCGGTCAAAGGGGGGCCGGGCGGGCCCGATCTGGAAGCGGGCAATCTCTTCCAGCGCCTTGTCGTCGTAGCGCCTCAATTCGGCCTCGGCGTGCGGTCGGACCTCGCGCATGTCGGCAATCAGCACGATCTTCCCCGCGAGCTTGCCCTTCTGCTTTTCCAAGTCCTCCTTGGCCTGCAGCCTGACTTTGACGGCCTTGGCGCGCAACGGACCCTGCGTGCCGGGCGTCCAGGCCTTGGGCAGGGCGATGAGCGGGGCCGGGTAAGGGGTCAGCATGCGGACGGAGGTGAACTCGTTCGACCAGCCGCGCCCAAAAGGCCCCCAGCTTTCCAGACGCGCGTTCACCAGTCCCCACTTGGCCAACTGGTCCCGCGTCCATTCGTTGGCCTTCTTGATGTTGGGGGAGCCGGTCAGGCGGGGTCCGATCCTGTCCATCAGTTCGCTCGCCGTCTCCATCACCTTCGAGTTCCGGAAACCCTCCTGGCGGATGCGGGTGATCATTTCCAGATCCACCGCTTCCCCGGCCCAGGCGGGCAGAAGCAGGACGGGCTGGAGAGCGACAATGGTCGCCAGCAGAACGATCAAGAGGCAGTTCCGCAGAAATTGGAATGAAGGTCTTGCGCGCCGCATTTCTCCCTCCTGAGAAGAATCGCCCACGGCTGCGTGGGGACGGCTTGCAACTTGCCGCCGATGTGAGGCGCGAGCTGGGAGCCGTCGCTGCAAGCCAGCCGCCGGGTGAAATCTGAAATGCTGAAGCTCCGGGGACAGGTTGTCAAGAGGTACGCGGGGGCACGAGCGCATGTCTAAGTCGGCGGGAGTGCGGCCTTCAGCTCTTCTTCTTGTAATATTCGATTTCCGGGCCGGCGTAGGGCTTGATCCGGGCCAGCAAAGCTTCCCGCTCGGCCCTGGACATGGGCTCAAACTTCATGGCCAGTTCGAGGTTCGTTTCAAGGAACTCCGGCCGGTCCATGCCCGAAACCAGCACGGAAACCGGCAGCGACCAGACGTAGCGCAGCGATTCGCTGACGGTGTAGGCGCGGGTGAGCGCCCGGCCGCGCGAGAGCGACTTAAAGGCGATGATGCCGCACTTCTTCTCCAGTGCCTTCGGCAGCACCCGGTTCTGGAAGCTGTTCCAGAGGGCGTCGGCTGGGTTGATCGGCATCATCACCGCGTCCCAGTCGTAGCGCTCCAGCATCGCCAGGTGCGGTTCGGGCGCGACGTGACCGGTGAAGCCAATGTAGCGAACCTGGCCCGCCTTCCTGGCCTTCTGGGCTGCCTCCATGGCGCCGTTGGGCCCGAAGATCGCCTCGACCTCCTGCAAGTCCTTCAACTCATGGAACTGCCAGAGATCAATGAGGTCGGTGCGCAGGCGGCGCAGGCTGTCCTCCAGTTGGCGCTGGGCTCCGGCCGCGTCGCGCGCCCGCACCTTGGTCATCAGGAACACCTTCTGGCGCTTCTCCGGCGCGGATAGCACCCGGCCCATGCGCTCTTCGCTGAGGCCGTCGGCATAGCCCCAGGCGTTGTCGAAGAAGGTGGCGCCCAGCTCGATGGCGCGGTCCATCATCCGCAGAGCGGTCTTCTCTTCGCGCGGCATGCTGATGTCGAAGCCGCCCACCCCGATCATGGAGACTTTCTCCCCGGTTTTGCCGAGGGGTCGCAGCGGGATGCCGGTCCCGGTGGCGGCCGCAGGCACGTAGCTGTCGAGCAGGTGCTGAGCAGCGGCAAGCGCCGTAGCCGATTGCAGGAAGCGGCGGCGGTTCATGCCCCAGAGTTTAGAGTTCCAAGTTCCAAGTTCCAAGTTCAAAGTTCAAAGCCAAGCGGATGCCCGGCAGTCGCCGCGGCGACCGGGGCGCTACATGGGCGAGAGCGGCGGTAAGCCACAGCGCTGCGAGTTGCGGAAACACCTCAAGACGTTCGCGAATGGGCGGCACGGTTGACGCCCTTGCTGCCGTGTGCTAATAGTAGCTGTTTATTCAGGGCCTGCGCGGGATCAGCGTTCTTCCTGACTCTGGCTTGTAATGGCTGACGAACAGAAAACACCGGGGCGGACGAGCGCTTCCGGAGCGGAAAAGCCGGCGCCGGCGGCCAAGCCAGCGGCAGCGGCCGCGCACGGAGCGCCACCCAAGCCGCCCGCCGGGCCTGCGGTCCAGCCCTGGGACGACGAGTTTGTCCGGCGCATGCGCCAGCGTTTCGGCGGCGCCATTCGGGAAAGCCTCACCTATCTCGGCCAGAACTACTTCCTCATCGAAGCTTCCTCCATCGTTCCCGTCTGCCGTTCGCTGAAGCACGAGGAGGAGTTCAACTACCTGGTGGACGTGACCGCGGTGGACTACCCGCAGCGCGAGAAGCGCTTCGAGGTGGTCTACCAACTGTACTCGTTTCCGCGCAACGTCCGGCTGCGGCTGAAGGTGCCGCTGGGCGAAGGCGAGGAGATCGCCAGCGTCACGTCGGTGTGGCGCACCGCCGAGTGGCTGGAGCGCGAAGTCTACGACATGTTCGGGATCCGCTTCGCCGGCCATCCCAACCTGAAGAGGATCCTGCTCCCTGAGGACTGGCAGGGGCACCCGCTGCGCAAGGACTACGACATCCTGCAGCAGGACGCGCAGTGGGTCCAGGAGAACCTGCACATTGAGAGCGGGCAGTGAAGCAGCGGCGGGTTTATCCCGCCCTGGCGCCTGGCGGCCTGCAGCCGCTCGACGGGGAGCAAGGTTTGGCCACGCGCCTGTCCGCTGCCGTTACCATGGCTGAAGAGAAAGTCGTCACTACCGCCGCAGCAACCTTCCTCGATACCAACGAAATCGTTCTGAACATGGGGCCGCAGCATCCTTCCACCCACGGAGTGCTGCGGGTGGTGCTGACGCTGGACGGCGAGAAGGTGATGGGCACCGAGTGTGTGATCGGCTACCTGCACCGGGGTGTGGAGAAGATCGCCGAGAACCGGACCTATGCCCAGTTCAACCCCTACGTGGACCGGATGGACTACGTGGCCGCGGTCTCCAACGGCCTGGGCTACTGTGAGGCGGTGGAGAAGCTGCTGAACGTCACAGCCCCGCCGCGGGCGCAGTACGTTCGGGTGATCCTCACCGAGCTGAACCGGATCACCAGCCACCTGCTGTGGCTGGGCACTCACGCCCTGGATGTGGGCGCGCTCACCCCGCTGTTTTACACCTTCCGCGAGCGGGAGGAGATCCTGAAAGTCTTCGAGAACTATTGTGGCGCGCGCTTGACCACCCACGCCTTCCGCATCGGCGGTCTGCAGTACGAGACCTACGAAGGGTTCGCGGAGCAGGTGAAAGCGTTCTGTGACGACCTGCCGCGCAAGATTGACGAGTACGAGGCGCTGCTCACCACCAACCGCATCTGGGTGAGCCGCACCCGGGGTGTGGGGGTGCTCAGCGCCGAGGACGCCATTGATCTGGGCGTGACCGGGCCGGTGCTGCGCGCCTCCGGCGTGAAGTGGGACATCCGCAAGGCGCTGCCCTATGCCGCCTACAGCGAGTTCGACTTCGATATCCCCGTGGGCACCCACGGCGACACCTTCGACCGCTACATGGTGCGGCTGGAAGAGATGCGGCAGTCGCGGCGCATCATTCTGCAGGCTGTGGACCGCATCCCGGACGGCCCGATCCTGGCCAAGGTCCCTAAGGTGATCAAGCCCGCGGTCGGCGAGGTCTACCACTCGATCGAAGCCCCCAAGGGCGAGCTGGGCTACCTGGTGGTCAGCGACGGCAGCACCCAGCCTTACCGGGTCCGGGTGCGGCCCCCGTCCTTTGTGAACTTGCAGGCGCTGGACCAGATGGTGCGCGGCCACTTGGTCGCCGACGTGGTGGCCATTATCGGCACGATGGACATCGTGCTGGGGGAGGTGGATCGCTAATTGCCCTTCACCCTGGAAGCCGCCAAGCCCTACATCCTGATGACCCTGGTGGTCCTGGTCTTCCCGCTGGTGGCCGGGTACATGGTCCTGATGGAGCGCAAGATCATGGCCGACATGCAGGTGCGGCTGGGGCCCATGCGCGTCGGCCCGCACGGCCTGTTGCAGCCCATCGCCGACGCCCTCAAGCTGCTCCTCAAGGAAGACATCATCCCCGGGATGGTGGACCGGTGGGTGTTCTGGCTGGCTCCCGTTGTGGTGATGATCCCCGGGGTG
>CAYVGN010000081.1:0-9690 GCA_964451215.1 uncultured Acidobacteriota bacterium | reverse complement strand
GGCGGGCGCCGCCCAAACCGCGGTGGCCGGCCGCTACAAACTGGCGTACGACAGCGCGGGCGATCGGCTCTCGGTGCGCCAGTTCGATTTTGGGGCGGGGAAGGCGGTAGCGCGCACCAGCGGCTACCTGTTGTTCGGGAAAAAGGGAGCTGCCGACCTGAAGACGAATGTCTCCGAGGCGCCGCTCCCCGACGTGGCGCGCCTTCTTCCCGTCTTTGGCGTAACGCTGCCCTCCGGCAGTTCCCTGGCCGAGGGCACGCTGACCGGCGGCATGCTCACCCACGGCCCCCTGCACCGCCTTTCGCGCCAGGGCAGCCTGCACATCCGCAATGGCCGCCTGGTGAACTACAACGTGGCCGGGCAACTGGGCAGCGTGATCCGCCTGGTGGGCGTAGATACGGGCGGCAAAGACACGGTGATCGAGGAGTTCAAGAGCAGCTTCGTCAGCCAGAACGCCTATACCACGGTGAAGGACCTGCTGCTGGTGATCCCGGGCTTGACCATCAACGGGGAGGGCGGCTTTGCCGACGACGGGGCGCTGAGTTTTCAGGGAACGGGCACCCTGACCCGCGCGGGAAGCGGGGTGGGGGGCTTGCTGGCGCGGGTCACCGGGTCCCCGGCCACCGTTCCCTTCCGCATCACCGGCACCCTGGAGCATCCCGTCTTCCAGCCCGATGTCGGCCGCATCGTCTCGCAGCAGGCCCAACAGCAGACCGGGGCTGGCAAGCTACTGAAAGGCCTGGGCGGCCTCTTCGGCAAGAAGTAGACACATCGGCCCGGAACTACGCTTCCATCGGCGCTGGGAACAATCCGCTGTAATTAGACGCCGGCCCTGCCAAGCGTCACACGCTTCTAATGCACATCAGAAGGGAAGAGTTTCAAACCGGCGGATCGGGCAAAGTGCCGAAAGTCAGCATCGCGAGTGATAAGGCCTACGTCGCTGTCGAGACAGCTTTGAGCGATCAGTGAATCGGCCAGCCGGGCTTTGAGTCCGCGCCAGATCACCCTTGCACGAAGCCTCCCGGCTCTTTCCCAGTAGCCTTCGGTGACGGCGAGCATCGGGATTCTTTTCAACGCCGCCGCAATGCTCTCCGGCAGTTTGGGGTCGCTGAACAACTCGGCCAGCACGACGGGTGGCAATACCGCCTGTTTATACTCAAGGGCCAAGCGGGTGGCTTCTGTGTCTTCGCCGCCAAGACCGGCAAAGTACGCGACCAGGGAACTGGTATCAAGCGCGATCATCGCCGATCCTCACGCAATTGCTTCAGGTCTAGCGAGGAACGATACTTTCCCCGGAACGCCAGCAAGCGTTCGTAGGCTTCGCTGGCCGCAAGCAGTTCCAACCCCCTTCGGACCGTGGCCGTGACCCCCTGTCCCGTTGAGTCCTGCGCTGTTCGCAGCAATTCCTTGGGGATCAGCACAGTGATTTTTCTGCTCTCGCCCATACTCGGCAGTATACCAGCGCCATTGCCGTGCCTCAACATGGCATGCCGACCGCACAGACTCAGGGGCGAAGATGCAAGAGGAGCTGCTTTTCCTGAAGCCTGGAGTCTGAAGCCTGTAGCCTGACTACTTGCCCACACAGAATGTGGAGAAGATCTGGTTCAGGATGTCCTCCACCGTGGTCTGGCCGGTGATGGCGTCCAGGGGGCGAAGGGCGTTGTAGAGGTCGAGCAGCAGCATTTCGTGGGGGATGTTGTGCTCGACGGCGAGGCGCGCGGCTTCCAGCGCCTCCAGCGCCTCGCCGATCAGGCGCTGGTGGCGGATGTTGGTGAGGAAGCCGGTTTCGCGCGAGCCGCCCAGACCGGGCAACGCTGTGTCCAGGATGGCGCGGCGCAGTTCAGGGACGCCCTGGCCGGTGAGGGCCGACACAGGCCAGGCGTTCTGCGGCTCGGCGGCGGGCGTTGCCAGGTCAACCTTGTTCCACACTGCCAGCGCTGTACCGAGGGCTCGGCTGCGCTGCAGTAACTCGGCGTCGTCGGCCAGCAGGCCGGCTGTGGCGTCCAACACCACCAGGATCAGGTCCGAATCGGCCAGCGCCTCGTAGGACTTGCGGACGCCGATGGATTCGGCTTCGTCGCCGGCCGGGCGAATCCCCGCCGTATCCACCAGTCGCAGCGGTATTCCATCCAGACTGATGCTTTCGCTGACCAGGTCGCGAGTGGTGCCCGGAGCGGCGGTGACGATAGCCCGGTCGCGCTCGACCAGGCAGTTGAACAGGCTCGATTTGCCCACGTTGGGGCGGCCCACGATGGCCAAGGTTAAGCCCTCGTGCACCATCCGCCCAAAGCGGAACGTGGAGAAGTAAGCTTCCAGCGGCCTACGCACCTGCTCGATGCGCTCCAGGATTTCGCCGGAACCAAGGACCGTCACATCGTCCTCGGCGAAATCAATACCCGCTTCGAGCAGCGCGACCAGGTCCACCAACTCCTTCTTGATGGGCGCCAGGTGCCGCGCCACGGCGCCGCCGACCTGCTGTGCGGCCACCTTGGCCTGGTAGAGGGTCTGGGCCTCGACCAGGTCGCGGACGGCTTCGGCCTGGGCCAGATCAATGCGGCCGTTGAGAAAGGCGCGGAGGGTGAACTCGCCCGGCTCAGCCAGCCGGGCGCCCAGTTCGGTGGCGCGCTCCAGGAGGAAGCGCAGCACGACGGGGGAGCCGTGGCAGCTCACTTCGACGACGTCCTCGGCGGTGTAGGAGTGCGGCTTGCGGAACCAGGTGAGGACCACCTCGTCCACCGTCTCCCCTGCCTCGTCCACCAGCTCGCCCAGGACCGCCCGCCAGGGCTCGGGCTCCGACTTCAGCCGCGCCAGGCGGCGGGCCAGGCCCAGCGACTCGGGGCCGGAGAAGCGCACCACCCCGATGCCGCCACGGCCCGGCGGTGTGGAAACAGCCACGATGGTGTCGTCGGTGTGCATGGAGTGCGGAATTCGCAATGCGGACTGCGGAATGGGGAACGCCTTTCATTCAGTCCGCACTCCGCATTCCGCACTACGGTGAAGGGCGGTGCGCTCGGCTCTTTTGCTGGGCCGCCGGCGCCGGCTGCGTGGAGTGGACGACCACCTGGCGGTAAGGGCCGACGCCTTCGCTCTCGGAGCGCACCCCGGCCTGGCCCCGCAGCGCCATGTGGATGATGCGCCGCTCGCGAGGGTTCATGGGGCTGAAGCGGTAGGGCAGGCCGGTGCGGCGGACGCGCTCAGCGGCCGCCCTGGCCGCCAATTCCAGCTCCTCCACCCGCATCAAGCGGTAGTCGTGGCTGTCGAACAGGACGCGTTCGCTCTGCCCATGTCCGATGCGGAGCGCCTCCAGCATGATGTGCTCGACCGCCTTGAGCAGCTCGGCCTTGTTCTGCAGCAGCAGCTCGGAGTCGGGGCCTGCGAAGCTGACCACCAGGTCGGGGTTCTCGAAGTCGCGGTCGAACTGGCCGCTGGTCACCAGGGTCTGGAAGGTCAGCTTGAACCCGGCCAGCTCGATAAGGCGCGAGAGCAGCGGCTTGATGCGCGCCGCCATCTCCTCGGGATTGAAGGGGCGCTCTGCCATCCCTGTTCCCTACTTCACCAGCGCCGGCTTGCGCTGGGCCGCGGCGCCCAACCCCACCCGGTTAATGTACCACTGTTGGGCGATGCCGACGATGTTGCCGACCAGCCAGTAGAGCACCAGCCCGCTGGAGACGTTGAAGAACATGATGCCAAAGATCAGCGGCATCATCAGGAACATCTTCTGCTGCGCCGGGTCGGTGGTGGTCATCGGTGTCATCTTCTGAAGGATGAACATGGTGACCACCATCACAATGGGCAGGACGTAGTAGGGGTCCTTGGCCGACAGGTCCCGGATCCAGAGGATCCACGGCGCTTGCCGCATCTCGATCGACAGCGCCAGGACCTTGTAGAAGGCGTACAGGAAGGGGATCTGCAGCAGCATCGGGAAGCAGCCGCCCATGGGATTGATCCCGTGCTTGCGGTACAGGTCCATAACCTCCTGGTTCTGCTGCTGCCGTCGCGGGTCGTTGAGCTTCAGCTTCTTGTACTTTTCCTGGATGGCCTTGATCTGCGGGGCGATCTTCTGCATCTTGAGCGCCGACCGCATGCTTTTCAGCTTCAGCGGGAACAGAAGCACGTTGATCACCACCGTGATCAGGACGATGGCCCAGCCGTAGTTAGGCACCAGGTGGTCGTAGACCCACTTCAGCGCCAGAAACAGGGGCTTGGCGATGAATGAGAACCAGCCGAAATCCACCAGATCGCCCAGGGTCAGGACCGGTTGGCCCTGGCGAAGCCTTTGGGTGGCGTCGGGCTCGGGGTGAACGCTGTTGAGCACGTCCAGGGCCTTGGGTCCCACGAATACGCGCAGACGGTTCTGGCCTGCGCCACCCACGCCCACCCCAATCAGCGGCTGCGCTGCCTGACTCCCCTCGGCCCGGTACTCGGAGCGGAAGGTCCGGACCGCAGCAATGGCCGCGTCGGCCGGAGCCCCGTCGGGCGGCATGTACACGGCGGCGAAGTACAGATCTTCCAGGCCGGCATAGGTGAAGGGCCCGCTCAGCCGGCTTTCCTGCTTGATGTCGCGGTAGCCGTGGCGCGCCATTCGGGCAGGCGTCGCCGTCACCACCCCCACGGTCTGGGAGGCGTTGGCCACGCTCTGGTCCCCGAAGCTGCCCTGCCAGGCCAGCAGGTGGGCCGCCGGCTTTGTCCCCTCCTGTACGGTCGAGGAGACTTCGGCGACATAGCTGCCCTTCTCAAAGCGAAACTCCTTGCGGGCCCACAGGGTTCCATCACTGAACTCAAAGGTGATGGTGGCCGGCGCGTGCCCGCCCGTTGCGCGCACCTGGAACAGCGCCTCCTTCAGCTTGTTCCCCAGGGCTTCGTCTTCGCTCCAGACCGAGAAGGGATAGGAGAACCTGGCGGCGGCCGGTTGGTTCACCAGTTCCAGCGGACGACCCCTCTCGTCCCGGTAGCGCTTCAGCGTCCAGCTTTTCACCACCGCGCCACGGTTGGAAAAGGCCACACGGTAGAGGTCGTTCTCGACCACCGTTTCGGTTTGCTGGGCAGCCTGTCTGGGAGCAGAGACGGCAGGTGCAGCCGCAACCGCGGGGGAAGCTTGTGGAGGCGGCGCCGGCACCGAAACCGCCGCGGGCTGTCCGGGCGCGGCCGGCGGCGGCAGGAAGCGCCGCATGACCACCGGATAAAGCAAGAGAACCAGAGCGGAGAGCGCGAAGGCCAGCAGTATGCGCCACTCCATTCTTATTTCGCTATCCGGGCCAGCCATCGTGTCAAAAAGAACCTTTCCGCTCCGTCGCCGGCGTCCTAGCTTCTACTCCACCGGATCGTAGCCGCCGGCGCTGAACGGCCGGCATCGTAACAGCCGCCGCAGGGCCAGCCAGGCGCCGCTCGCCGCCCCGTAACGGGTCACCGCCTGCCGGGCGTACTCGGAGCAACTCGGGTGGAACTTGCAGGCCGAGGGCAGCACCGGGGAAATCACCCGCTGGTAGAAGCACAGCAGGGCCAGCAACAGCCTCTGAGCCATTATGCCCCAGTTGCGGACCGCGGCGCCCGGCCTTGCAGCCACCCGAACAGACGAGAGACTTCCTGCTCCAGCCCGGCAAAGTCGGCATTCAGAACGGCGCGTTTGGGATTGAAGACGATGTTCCACCCGGGAGCGATCTCCCGCAGGTGCAGGCGCGCAGCCTCGCGCAGGCGCCGCTTGATGCGGTTGCGGCGCGTGGCTTTGCCCAAGGCCTTGGAAGCGGTGAGCCCCACCTTGCTGGTCGGCGCCCCGGTTTTCAGCAGGAATGCCGAGAAGAAAGGGGAACTGTACCTGCGGCCAGCCGCATAGACCTGCTCAAACTCGCTGCGCCGCAACAGCCGGGCTTGCCGCGGCCAGCCCTGCCCGGCGGGCTGCCGGGCCCCACCTGCCGGCGCCGGCCTTGCTCGCTCAGACGGCAAGGCGGGTGCGGCCCTTCCGTCTCCTGGCGGCGAGTACTTTGCGACCACCTTTGGTCCTCATCCTCACGCGGAAGCCGTGTGTTTTCGCGCGCCGGCGCACGTTGGGCTGATATGTCCGCTTGGGCATGTACGTTGGCTCCTCTGGGCTGCGACCCCTGGCCGGGCGCCGAGCCCGGTACCAGACGGCCCGGAAGATCGCCTACGCGGAGAACACAGTCTGGAGCAAAACAACAATTCTATGCAGCCCTGTCGAGAAGGTCAAGCCAAGGCGGGCGCGCTTCCAGCGTAAGCGACGCCAGCAAAAGGAGATTTAGAATTTGGCGTAGCGCTCCGCTCCGTGCTACTTTGTTCGGCCTTCGCGATCCCGCGACAGACCGGTTCCTGGAGACCAGGAAAGTCAATGAACGCAACCAGGCCTCCGTCCCCGGCACAGATTCTGCCCGTCTCTGCGGGGACCTTTTGTTCGCTAACATGGAGATGCTGACTTTTCCGTCGTCCGAAGGGGCTTCCACCAGAGGCCCTGCAAACCCCTGGGAGCAGATCCTCACCGTGCTGGCCCAGCAGGTGCCGTCGCAAGACTTCGCCACCTGGCTGAGGCCGACAAAGGGCCAGTTGCTCCAGGACACGCTTTTCATCCGGGTTCCCAATCCCACCTACCAGGACTGGATTGACTCCCACTACCGGGGGCTGATCCAGAAGGCTGTGGAGCGGCTCAGCCTGCCCGCCCGGGCCTTGGAGTTGGTTGTGGACGGGGCATTTGAAACCCAGCCCGGGCCGCCATCCGCCCCCACCGCTCCCCAACCAGCGGTGGCGGCCGAACCCCTGCGCTCGATTTCCGAGCCCCTCGATGGCAAGTACACGTTTGCGCGTTTCGTGGTGGGCTCCTCCAATCAGTTCGCCCAGGCGGCTGCCGTGCAGGTAGCCACCAATCCCGGGCGCTCCTATAACCCGCTGTTCATCTACGGCGGATCGGGACTGGGCAAGACCCACCTGATGCAGGCCATCGGGCATGCCTTGCGGGAGCGCCACCCCAACTGGCGCGTGGTCTACATCCCCGCGGAGCGGTTCCTGAACGAGATGGTCCAGGCGCTCAAGAACAACGAGATGACTACCTTCCACCAGCGTTACCGGCAGGTAGACACGCTCCTGGTTGACGACATTCAGTTCATCGGCGGCAAGGAGAGCACACAGGAGGAGTTCTTCCACACCTTTAACACGCTCTACGGTCGCCGACTGCAGATCGTGCTGTCCAGCGACCGACCGCCAAAGGAAATCTCACATATCGAGGAACGCCTGCGCTCCCGCTTCGAATGGGGACTGACAGTTGACATCCAGCCCCCTGACCTGGAGACCCGCCAGGCCATCCTGATGAAGAAGGCCGAGGAGGAGAACTTTCGGCTGCCGGAAAAGATCGCGCTGTTCATCGCCAGCAATGTCAAGTCGAACATCCGCGAACTGGAGGGTTCCTTGATCCGTCTGGTGGCCTATGCCTCCCTGACTGGAGAAGAGATCACGGAGGCCATGGCGCGCCGCGTGCTGAAGGACCTGGTAGAGACCGAGGCCAAGCGCCTCTCGATCGAGATCATCCAGAAGGCGGTTTGCGAGTTCTATGGCTTGCGGATGAACGAGCTGAAAGCAAAGGACAACTCCAAGCGAGTCGTGGTACCGCGGCAGGTAGCGATGTGGCTGGCCCGGGAGTTGACGCAGTCCTCGCTGCCAGAGATCGCCCGCGCCTTTGGCGACAAGCATCACACCACGGTCCTGCACTCCATCGCTAAGATCTGCAGGCAACGGGCCACCGACAAGGAGTTGAACAAGACGCTGAACAGGCTCCTTGCGTCGTTGGATTCCTAGCCGTAGCCGGCTGCTGAAAGACGCAGTGGGACAGGCGCTCTTGCTTGTCCACCTTGCCAGCCCAACCAAAGAATTCACAAGCTTGCGCGCGTGGCATCGGGCCGGTGCCCTCTTCTTAGGGGCTGGCCCGCAACGGGAGTTCAACCCGGCTTGCGGAGGCCCAGGCCCAGTTCTCGCAACTGGGCTTCGCTGACCGGCGTCGGCGCGTCCACCATCAGGTCTACGGCGCGGGCGGTCTTAGGGAAGGGGATGACCTCGCGGATCGAGTTCTGTCCGGCCAGGATCATCACCAGGCGGTCCAGGCCCAGGGCGATGCCGCCGTGCGGCGGCGTGCCGTATTCGAGCGCCTCCAGGAAGAAACCGAACCGTGTCCGGGCTTCCTCCTCGCTAAAGCCCAGAGCCTGGAAGATCCTCGACTGCACGTCGCGGCGGTGGATGCGAATGGAGCCGGAGCCGAGCTCGGTTCCGTTCAGAACCAGGTCGTAAGCCTGGGCGCGCACCGAAGCCGGATCGCTTTCGAGCCGGTCCATATCTTGCTCGTGGGGTGAGGTGAAGGGGTGGTGAGCCGCGACCCAGCGCCGCTCCTCCTCGTTCCACTCGAACATGGGGAAGTCGGTGACCCAGAGGAAGCGGAAGTCGCGCGGGTTCAGCAGGTGGTGCCGGTCGTTGTACTTCTGGCCGATGTGCAGGCGGAGAGCGCCGGCGGCGTTGAAGATGGGGGCATCGTGCGGGGTGACGGCCGGGCCCTCCGGGGGAATCTCTTCGCGGCGGGGCTCCGGCCCCAGCTCGGCGGCCACGATCAGGAGCAGGTCGCCGGGCTGGGCGCCGACGGCCTCCGCGATTCGCCGCGCGGCCTCGGGGAAGCTCTTGGCCAGCGAGCCCTCCAGGCCGGCGTCGGTGAGGCGCAGGTCCACAAAGCCGCGGGCATGGCGTTGTTGGAGGAACTGCGCCAGCTCCTCGCGCTCCCGTCGCGACAACCCTGCGCACTGCGGGGCACGGAAGGCCACCAGCGGGAGGTTGGGGCTCAGCAGTAGCTTCTCGCGCTCCTCGGGCGCCAATAACTCGTAGACGCGAACCAGCGGAGGCAGGCGCAGGTCGGGCTTGTCGCTGCCGTAAAGGCGGATGGCCTCGTCGTACTTCAGGCGCGGGAACGGCCCTTCCGCCTCGAAGCCGGCCAGCGCCGCCAGCCGCAGCATCAGCGGCTCCAGCAGCTCGAAGATCTGCTCCGGCTGCGCGTAGGACACCTCCAGGTCGAGCTGGGTGAACTCGGGCTGGCGGTCGGCCCGCGTCTCCTCGTCGCGGAAGCAGCGCACGATCTGGAAGTAACGGTCGAAGCCCGCGATCATCAGGATCTGCTTGAACAGTTGCGGCGACTGCGGCAGGGCGTAGAAGCAGCCGGGCTGGATGCGGCTGGGCACCAGGTAGTCGCGGGCGCCCTCCGGCGTGGAGCGGGTCATGAAGGGCGTCTCGATCTCGAAGAAGCCCCGCTCGTTCATGTAGCGGCGGATCTCGAACGAGATGCGGTGGCGCAGCTCGATGTTGTGCTGCATCAGGGGCCGGCGCAGGTCCAGGAAGCGGTAGCGGAGGCGGGTCTCCTCGTCGGCCACCGCCCCGCCCTCGATGACGAACGGCGGGGTGCGGGCATCGTTCAGCACCAGCAGCTCCTCTACCTGAACTTCGATCGCGCCGGTCTCCAGTTCCGGGTTGATGGTCTTTGGGTCGCGCAGCACTACCTGGCCGCGAAGCGCGATCACGAACTCGCGGCCCAGTTCGCCGGCGCGCTGGTGGGCCGCCGGGTTGCGGTCGCGATTGAACAGCAACTGAACGATGCCGGTGCGGTCGCGCAGGTCCACGAAGATCAGGCTGCCCAGATCACGCCGGCGCGCGGCCCAGCCC
>CAYVGN010000080.1:0-9707 GCA_964451215.1 uncultured Acidobacteriota bacterium | reverse complement strand
TGCCCGTCCCCACCGGCGCATGCACCAGGAAGGTGGCGCGGCCCCCCACTTCGGTGCGCAGCAGACGCACTCCTTCGTGCGCCGCATCCCAGTTCCCCACCACCACGTACTCGAGTTCGTCGGCTAGGAAGTCCTCGACCAGCGGCTCCACGTGGGGGTCCACCTCGATGAAGTCGGCCAAAATGCCCAGGGGGCGGAAGGCGCTCCCGCTGCCGTTGGCGGCGAACAGCTTCTTGACCGACTCGGCGGTGTAGGCGTGGTGGGAGAGGATCTGGTCCAGTGAATCGCGGCGGGCGCGGACACCGGCATGCTCGGCGCGCAGTTCCTCGAGCCGGCGCGCCAGGCGGGCCGCTTCGGCCCGCAGTTCGGCGGCGCGGGCCTCGACAGCCGCGCGCTCGGCAGCGACGTGGCCCAGTTCCAGTTGCTGTCGGGCCATGCGCTCCAGCAGCGCCTCCCGCTGCCGGCGCAGCCCCGCTTCCTCTTGCCGGGCCGCGTTCTGCTCGCGCTCGGCGCGCTCGCGCTGGCGCTCCAGCCCGGCCAGGTACTCTTCGACCTGGGTGAGCTGGTTGCGCAGCTCAGCCAGCTCGCCCATCAGGGCCAGCAGCGAAGCCCGCAGGGCATCGCGCTCCTTCTCTCGCGCGCGCTGCGCCTCCTCGGCGCGGGCCAGCTCGGAAGCGCGTGCGCCTGCCTCGGCCTGAGCGGCCTGGCCCTCGGCCTCCGCTGTTTCCAACGCCCGCTGGCATCCTTCCAGTTCTTCCTCCAGGCCGGCCAGGCGGCCTGCCAGTTGCGCCGCCTGGGCCTCGTCTTCCCTCAGCCGGTTCTCCAGTTCCGCTGCCTGCTGCCGCTGGTAGGCGATGCGGTTGCGGGTGCGGTCGGCTTCCAGGGCCAGCGCGGCGACCGTGTCGCGTTGCCGGCGCAGCGTTTCTTCCTGCTCGTAGCCGGCGCGGCTGCGGTCAAAGTGCTCCTGCTCCAGCGCCTCGACCTGAGCCGCCAGCTGCTTCAGCCGGTTGGCTGAAAGGCTCAGTTCCAGCGCCGCCTGGATCGCCTGGCGCTCCAGTTCGGCGTGGCGGCTGCCCAGCGCCACCCGCAGCTTCCCGCGCAAATCCTGGCGCAGTTCGCCGTAACGGCGGGCCTTGGCCGCCTGCCGCTTCAGCGAGTTCACCTGGCGGGCGACCTCGTCCAGGATGTCGTTGACGCGGTTCAGGTTCTGCCTGGAGCTTTCCAGCTTGGCTTCAGCCAGCCGGCGCCTGGTCTTGTACTTGGTGACCCCGGCCGCCTCCTCGATCAGCGCCCGCCGCTCGTAAGGCTTGGCGTTGAGGATCTGGCCGATACGCCCCTGCTCGATGATGGCGTAGGACTCCGACCCTAGCCCTGTGCCCAGGAACAGTTCCTGGATGTCGCGAAGGCGGCAGGGCCTGCCGTCCAGCAGGTACTCGCTTTCCCCGGAACGGAACAGGCGCCGGGAGATGACGATCTCGCCGGGCCTGGCGTGCGGGGGGCGACCGCTGCGCTGTCCGTTGCGGCGCGCCGGCTGGCCCGTCTTGCTTTCGCGCGCTGGCCGCCGTTCGCTCTCGAAAGCTTCGCCGCTCGCCTCGCCCGCGGCTTCCTGCCCCTGCTCGTGGTAGCAGGTGTCGATCAGCGTGAGGGTCACCTCGGCCATGCCGGTGGGCTTGCGCTCGCGCGTCCCGTTGAAGATGACATCCTGCATGCTGTCGCCGCGCAGGCTCTTGGCAGACTGCTCGCCCAACACCCAGTTGATGGCGTCGCTGATGTTCGACTTGCCGCATCCGTTGGGACCCACCACGGCGGTGATGCCGGCTCCGTTGAAGACCAGTTCGCTGCGGTCACAGAATGACTTGAAGCCAGCCAGCTCGACCTTTTTCAGCTTCAACAAGGCGGACCTTCCTTCCGGGGTTCGCGCAACTTCACGGCCTGCCCGCTGCCGGGCAAGCTTTCCGGGATACTAGCGCCGGAAGCGCGCTGTTGTAAAGAAAAAATACCTTATGTTGAGCCATTCTAGTGCTGGCCACAATATTTGGTGGTGGCTGCGAAAATCGCCGAAAACTCTAGATAATACATGAGTTGGCAGAAATGTTTCGGTCGGAACCCAGCCGATGCGTGAGCACCTCTACGGATTTTACCCCACGGCCTGCCCGACGGCAAAGGCTCCCTGCCGCCGGGCGTGCCAGAAAAGGCAACCGGGGCGGGAGGCCGCAGAGTTCAGCTATAATGAGGGGGCGAGGAGTTCATGAAGCGAGTGCGGGCCCTGTGGTTAGCAGGGCTGCTGATGCTGCTGCTGACGGCGGGGGCGCGCGGCACCACCTGCCTGATCCTTCCCTTCGAGAATGAGACGCGCAACGCCAGCCTGGAGTGGATCGGGGAGAGCTTCGTGGAGAGCCTGGCCGAGCGGCTGGTCGGGCCGCGACTGCTGGTGGTGAGCCGCGAAGAGCGGGGCGCCGCCTTCGACATGCTGGGCATTCCCGCGGTCATCGTCCTCAGCCGCGCCACTGTCATCAAGGTGGCCGAGACCCTGGACGCCGACTACGTGATCATCGGCCAATACAAGCTGGCGGACGAGAAGCGGTTGCAGGTGAGCGCGCAGTTGCTTGAGATGCGGCCGCCGCAGATCCGCCTGAAGGTGGACGAGTCGGGCCTGCTGGCAGAACTGCTGGAGGTCCAGGAGCGGGTAGCGGAGGCCGTGGCGCGGCAGTTGCCGGAAGCGCCGGCGGCCTCGCCCTCCAGGCACCGCCTGCGCCTGGACGCCTGGGAGAACTACGTGCGCGGCCTCACTGCCTCCACCCGCGCCCTGCAACTTAAGCAGCTCCGCGAGGCGGTTCGCCTGGAACCAGCGCTGGGCCGCGCCTCGCTCGAGCTGGGCAAGCTCTACGCGGAGGACCACGACTACGCCACCGCCGTTCTGTGGCTCTCCAAGCTGAAGAGCGACGAGCCGAATTACCTCGAAGCTCGGTTCTTGCTCGGCATCTGCCATTTTTTCCTGGAGGACTACGAGCGGGCCGAGGCGGCGTTCCAGGCGGTAGCGCAACAACTGCCGCTGAGCGAGATTTACAGCAACCTGGGGGCGGCACAGTCGCGGCGGAACCGGCGCTCAGCGGTGGAGAACCTGCGCAAGGCAGCCGAGGGCGACCCGGCCGATCCCGACTACCAGTTCAACCTCGGCTACTGGTACTGGAAGAACGGCCAGTACGCGGCGGCGGCGCGGCGCTTGCGCCTGGCCCTGGAGCGCCGGCCCAACGACGGCGAGGCCCGCGCCCTGTTGGCCAGGTCGTTGGAGCGCTCCGGCAACCCGGCCGAGGCGGCGCGGGAGCGTGAACTGCTCGCCCGCAATCCCGCCGCCACCCGCTTCACCGACCTCAGCGACGACATCTTCGCCGACCTGGAGCGGATCAAGCGCCACTACCCGGAGGCCAGCTTCCGGCACCTCCAGTTGACGCTGGAGACGCTGACCGAAGAAAGCCTCTCCCGCCTGCCGGCGGCCGAGCACGCCCGGGTGCACCTGGAGCGCGGCCGCGAGTTGTTCCGCGAGCAGAGCGACGCCGAGGCCCTGAACCAGCTCGAGGAGGCAGCCCGGCTGGACGCCTCCCTCGCTGAGGCCCACCTGTTGCTGGCCCGCCTGCACGAGCGCGGCGGGCGAAAGGAACAGGCCATCCGGGAAGCGGAAGCGGCCCTGGGGCTGGAGAAATCAGCCGACGCCCACCTGTTGCTTGCTAAAATCTACCTGGAGCAGAACAAGCTGGCGGCAGCGCGGGAGCAGGCCCTGGGCGCGCTCCGGGTGGATCCGAACAACGTGGCCGCGCGCTCGGTGCTGAAGACGGTGGAGATGCGTTCGCCATGAAGCGAGTGGGGAATACAGAACGCGGCGCGCGAGCGTGGGCTGGCCGGCGGCGCGCCTTCGCGTCACGTCGCGCCGGGCGGTTCTTCCTGTCGGCCTGGCTGCTGGCCCTGCTCCTGTCGCCGCTGCCCGCGGCAGCCCCCGTGGTCATCCGGCTGGAGCTGGAGGGGGTGGTGCATGCTATCACCGCCGAGTACGTGGAGCGCGGCCTGCGCGACGCCGCTGCCCGCAACGCCGAAGCGGTGCTGCTGCGCCTGGACACGCCCGGCGGGCTCGACAGCGCCATGCGCCGGACCGTCGAGAGGATCATCAACTCGCCGCTGCCGGTGATCGCCTGGGTGGGCCCCAGTGGTAGCCGGGCGGCCTCGGCCGGCTTCCTGATCCTGCTGTCGGCCGACGTGGCGGCCATGGCCCCGGGCACCGCCACCGGCGCCGCCCACCCCGTCCTGATCGGCGGCAAGATGGACGAACTGATGAAGCAGAAGGTGGAGCAGGACGCGGCCGCCTACCTTCGCTCCATCGCCGCCAAGCGTGGCCGCAACGCCCAACTGGCCGAGAAGGGCGTGCTGGAGAGCAAGTCCTTCACCGAAACCGAGGCCCTGCAGAACAACCTCATTGACCTGATCGCGGGCTCACCCCGGGAGCTGTTCGAGAAGCTGGAGGGGAAGACCATCAAACGCTTCGACGGGCGTACGGTCCGCCTGCGCCTGGCCGGGGCCACGATTGTGGACTTCGAGCCCACCGTCCGCTACCGCTTCCTGCGCCACATCATTGATCCCAACGTCGCCTTTGTCCTGCTGGCGCTGGGGGCACTGGGGCTGTATGTCGAGTTCACCCATCCGGGCCTGATCCTGCCCGGCGTCTTTGGCGCCCTGCTGCTGCTGCTGGGCATGTTCGCGCTTTCACTGCTGCCCATTAACTGGATCGGTGCCCTGCTGATCGTGCTGGCTTTCCTGTTCTTTGTCCTGGAAGCGAAGTTCATGAGCCACGGGGTATTGACGGTGGGGGGCATTCTGGCGATGATTCTCGGGGCGCTGTTCCTCGTGGACACGCCGATCCCGGAGATGAGGGTGAAATTGCTAACGGCTCTATCCGTCGCCGTTCCGTTGGGGCTCATCACGGTGTTCCTGGTGCGGCTGGCCATCAAGGCATGGAAGGGCAAGGTGACCACCGGCGACGCCGGCCTGCTGGACATGATCGGCACCGCCCAGACCGACCTGTCGCCGGAGGGAAAGATCTACGTCCACGGCGAAATCTGGAACGCGGTCAGCAGCGCCCCGGTGCCGCGCGGCGCGCGAGTACGCGTGCGCGCCATCGAAGGGCTGCGCCTGCGGGTGGATCCGGACGGGAGCGCGCCACCGGTGCCGGCTCAAGAAACCCGGCCGCAAATTTAGGCTGCAGCTTGCAGGCTTCAGGCTGTAAGCTTCAGGCCTACAGAGGCTTGAAGCCTGCAGCCTGAGCTCTGAGGAGGTGGATTATGTTCGGGCTTAGCGCCACCAGTATCGCGATCATTATCATCGCCCTTTACCTCATCAGTTCCATCAAGATCCTGAACGAGTACGAGCGCGGGGTCATCTTTCGCCTGGGGCGCCTGCTACCCGTGGCCAAGGGCCCCGGCTTGATCCTGGTCTTCGCCCCGATTGACCGCATGCAACGGATGTCGCTCCGCCTGGTGACCTACGAGGTGCCGGTGCAGGACGTGGTGACCCGCGACAACGTCAGCGTCAAAGTCAATGCGGTGGTCTACTTCCGCGTCATCGACACCCGCAAGGCCGTCGTCGAGGTGGAGAACTACTTCATCGCCACCTCCCAACTGGCGCAGACCACGCTGCGCAGCGTGCTGGGCGAGGCGGAGCTGGACGACTTGTTGGCGCAGCGTGAGAAGCTGAACACGCGGCTGCAAAGCATCCTGGACTTGGACACGGAGCCGTGGGGCATCAAGGTCTCCAAGGTGGAGGTGAAGCAGGTGGACCTGCCGACGGAGATGCAGCGGGCCCTGGCCAAGCAGGCCGAGGCGGAGCGCGAGAAGCGGGCCAAGATCATCCACGCCGACGGCGAGTATGCGGCCGCCACGCGGCTGGCGGACGCCGCCGACATCATTGCCCGGGAGCCCGTCGCTGTCACCCTTCGCTACCTGCAAACGCTCACCGAGATCGGCACCGAGAAGAACACCACCATCGTCTTCCCGCTGCCGGTGGACATCATGACCGCGCTCCAGGGGAAGGCCAAAGCCCCGCTCTCGACCTGACGGGGAAGGCGGCAGGGGAATGCCGAGTGGGGCGCGGGGCAGGCTTCTGCCTGTTGCGCATTCCCCGGTGCGCTTGGGGCTGTGCTTTTCTGGTGACCGGGGACCCGGTGGCTGTCGGCTGATTTGGGAGTAGAATCGGGCTGTATGCCGAGAGCACCCGATGGGCAGTACGAGCTGGTCCTGGAAAACCGCCAGGTGGTCACCATCTTCTTCGCTATCGTGATCCTGTGCGGAGTGTTTTTCGGGCTGGGGTACATCGTGGGGCGAAACACGATGGGCTACATCCCGCCCGCCGAGCCGGGGCTGGCAGCGGAAGGCAAGAAGAGCGCGATTAACCCGGGGGGCGGCGAAGCGAAGAAGGAGGAAACGGCAGGGCCATCCGCCTCCGACCTGACTTACCAGAAGACCCTGGAGGGAAAGACGGCGCCGGCGCAGTTGGAAACTCCCCCGGCGGCAGCAGCAAGCCCGGGCACGGCGGCATCATCCCCGCCGCAGCCGGCCCCGAGCGGCGGCGCCATGCCGCAGCCCACCGCCGCTTCCGGCGAGGTGATCAGCCTGCAGGTCGCCGCGCTTAGCAAGAAGGAAGACGCCGAGGCCCTGGTGGGCCTCCTGAAGAAGAAGGGACTTCCGGCCACGCTGACAACCTCGCCCTCCGACCGCCTGCTGCGCGTCCAGGTCGGTCCCTTTGGCTCCATCAAGGAAGCCGAGGAAGCCAGGTCCCGCCTGGAACAGGAAGGTTTTAGACCAATCACCAAGAAGTAAGGGCGTGCCGCTCCCCGATTGGGGCAAGCATCCCCACACCAACTGGGTAGCGTTGCATGAGTTGAACGCAGGGCTGCGCCGGCGCCGTTTACACACGGTCTGCGAGTCAGCGCGCTGTCCCAACATCCACCAGTACTTTGGGCGTGGCTCGGCCACCTCCATCATCCTGGGCTAGATGGCCGATTCCCTCTTCGCCTCTGCCAGCCTAAGGTGAGGCTTCAGGCTTGAGGCGTCTGGGGCCTCAACATCGGCGCCCAGCTTCCGCCAGCGTCAACGGGCGCGCGTAATCAGGCGTCCGCGTGGGTAGAGAAGAAGCGCTCGACGGCTACCTGCGACGCCGCCACCTGCCGGTTGACGCGGTCCATTTCGGCCGGCGAGAGGGGACGGAAGGCGCCGGCGATGGCCACGTTCTGCTCCAGGAACTCGCGCCTGGGCATGCCGACGACAGCGGCGCTCACCGGCAGCGAGAGCGAGTAGCGCAGCAGGTCCTCGATGGACGCCCGGCCGCTCCCCTGGCCCACCAGCTTCTCCTGCGCGGTCACCTTCATGGCGATCACGCCCAGGTTCTTGCGGTTGGCGGCGGGCAGCGCCAGCTCCTCGAACTGGTTGTTGCGGGAGGCGTTCAGCGCCATCTGCACGCAGTCCAGGTCGTGGCGCTCGATACACTGCTTCAGCACGGCGCCGTCCTGGTGGCAACTGACGCCGATGGCCAGCGCCATCTTCTGCTCCCGGGCTTTGTACAAGGCCTTCATCCCCCCTTGCTTCTCGATCTTCTCCAGGTCGTCGGCCAGGCCCAGGCCGTGGATGTGGAGGAGGTCCACGTGGTCGGTCTGCAACCGCTGGAGCGAGGCTTCCAGCCGGCGCATCAACCCGTCGTAGTCGCGGTCGGGCATCTTGGTGGCCAGGAACACGTCCTTGCGCCGCGCTCCCAGCCCCTTGCCGACGCGCTGCTCGCTCTGGCCCTGGCCGTAGCTGAAGGCGGTGTCAATGTAGGTGATGCCGAGGTCGAGGGCGCGGTCGAGGACAGCCAGCGCCTCCTGCTCGTCCTTGTACATCAGGAAGCGGCTGCCGCCGCCGAACGCCAGGATGGAGACCTGGCGGCGGGTGCGCCCCAAAACGCGCTTCGGCAGCGTGCCGTTGCTGCCGGCTTGGAGCAGGGCCGAGAGCGCTGGGGCGCCCGCGCCGGCAGCGCCAGCGCGCCTCAGAAAACTACGACGAGAGAAATCGGCCATGGCTCTTCTCCTTCGCTGCGCGCTCAGCGGCAGCTCTGCGCCGCCGGCCGGGGCAAAACAAGCCCCTGTTGCAGGGGGCCAAAGAATAACAAACGCCGGCGGTGTCTTGAACCCCAAAACACCGGGCGCCGCGCGGTTGTGGTACAACTGGGGCATGGCGTTTTGCAGAAATTGTGGACAACAGTTGGCCGCAGACGTGCGCTTCTGCTCGAACTGCGGAACCGCGGTGGCTGTGGCTTCGGCGGGGGTAGCCGCGGCGCCCGCGCCGGCGCCACCCGTCGAATACACCATCGAAGGCGACAACCTCCAGGTCCTGCGCGTCAAGCTTTCGCGCGGCCAGGAAGTCTATGCCGAGGCGGGCAAGATGGTCTTCAAGACCGCTTCGGTGGAGTGGCAGTCGCGCGCCACCGGGCAGACGCTGGGCGAGAAGATCTTCGGCGTGCTGAAGCGCAAGCTCACTGGCGAATCGCTGTTCTTCACCCACTTCTACACGATGGCCGACGGCGAGGTCGGCTTCGCCGGCGCCTACCCCGGCCGCATCCAGGCCGTCCGCCTGGAGCCGGGCCGCTCCTTCCTGGCGCAGCGTGATGCCTTCCTGGCGGCCGAAACCAGCGTGGGCTTCGATGTGGCCCTGGTCAAGCGCATCGGCGCGGGCTTGTTCGGCGGCGAAGGCTTCATCCTGGAGCGCTTCACCGGTCCGGGCACGGTGTTCATCCACGGCGGCGGCGACTTCATCCCCTTCGACCTGAAGCCGGGCGACACCTTGCAGATCGACACCGGCTGCATTGTGGGCTTCGACGACACGGTGACCTACGACGTGCAGTTTGCCGGGGGGATCAAGACGGCCCTGTTCGGGGGCGAGGGCCTGTTCCTGGCCACGCTGCAGGGGCCCGGCAAGGCCATCATCCAGTCCATGACGCTGTCGAAGCTGCGGCGGGAGCTGGGCGTGTTCGCGCGCGCTGGCGGCGGCGAGCACCACGGCCTGCCCGGCCTCCGCGACATCTTCAGCAGCGAAGACTGACGTTAGGCTGGAGGCCCCAAGCTGTAGGCTCGAGGCTGTAGGTTGAGGAAGTGGCGCATGCGCCGCTCCCTGTAGCCTGAAGCCTGACCCAGCCTAAAGCCTGCGGAGCTGGAAGCCGCCGGCCACGTCAATCTGCGCTCCGCTGGAGAAATCGAAGTCACCCTGGGCCACGGCGCGAACCGCGCGGGCCACGTCCTCGGGATAGCCCCAGCGCCGCTGGGGCACCAGGCCGGCGGCGATCTTCTCGTCGTAGACCTGCCTCACCGGGGCCACCATGTCGGTGAGGATAATGCCGGGGCGGATTTCCACCACCACGATGCCCTGCTCGGCCAGCCGGTCGGCGAACAGCGCCGCCGCCATGCTCAGCCCCGCCTTGGAGACGCAATAGTCGCCGCGGTTGGTGGAGGTGGTGTAAGCGGAGAGCGAGGTGAGGAACACGATCCGACCCGTCTCGAGGATTCCTTCCCGCCGCTGCCGGAGCATCCAGTTCGCCACCTGCTGGGTGAGGAAGTAGGGACCTTTCAGGTTTACCGCCAGCATGTGGTCGAAGCTTTCCTCGGTGGCGGTGAGCAAATCGGCGCGCACTTTGGGGGC
>CAYVGN010000079.1:5904-9903 GCA_964451215.1 uncultured Acidobacteriota bacterium | reverse complement strand
CGCGCCATGCTCAGCCCCGGCTCGTCGCCGAACGGGGACAGCAGCGACATCGGCCCTTCCACGCCCCAACTGGCCACCTCCAGCAAGATCTGCTTGGCGGCCAGGCCGTGGCGCTCGTCGCCGCCGAGCAGGTAGGCCAGCGCCAGGTTGCTCATGCGGCGGTCAATGTGGCCGCGGAAATCGCGGAAGTAAAAGACATAGCCCATGAGCCGGCGCGCTCTGTCGTCAGAGGTGTGGTAGCGCGGGGGCTGGGGCAGCGGCCCCTCCGCCAACTGCTGGGCCAGGCGCTGGAGCGCCTCCCAGGCGCCCCGCCGGCTGCCGCCCAGCGACTGGCGAACCCGCGGCAGTTCGCTCTTCAGAAACATGAACCGGGGATGCTCCGCCGGAACACGGCGCAGAATCGCTTTGGGCTCCTCCCAGGGCAACTGGGGGACGCCGGCCGGCACCGTGAACCGCTCCAGGCCGCGCTGCGCTACCACCTGGCCCGAGGCGCCCAGGGCCTCTACCTGCCAGCGGTATTCGCCCGGGGGCAGCGTGCGGGCGGGCAGGTGCACCGGATCGGGTAGTTGGTCCGCTTCATACACTGCACGCCCGGCGCGGTCCAGGATGCTGAGGCGGTAGGCGGCGGCGCCCGGCGCACGCCACCAGGCAAAGCCGGGCGGGTTGACGCCGACGGTAGCGCCGTCGGCTGGCGTTGGAAATAACCCCCGCGCCGGTTGCGTCGTTGGAAATGTGGCTGCTGCCGCCCACTCGGGCCGAACAGAGCGCCATCCCAGCGCCACCGCTGGGACCATCTTGAGCACCGCTCGCCTGCTCGTCGCCATCCTGCTTCCCCCGTGGACGGGCAGCATAACAGGTGTCGCGGGAATGCGGAACGCGGAATTGGGAATGCGGAATGAACGGCCAGCCGGAGAGGAAGAGCCGCCGGGGAGTTTGGACCTTGGGACCTGTGCTAATCTGGCCGTGCGAAGCCGCCTTTCAGGCCATGGAATTCTCATTTCGCCCTCGCGCGCCTTACGACTTCGGCCGCTCGATGAAGTTTGGCACTGCGCCGCCCTTGAGCCAGCGTCCGGAGCTGTTCGTCCCGCTGCTCGATCACTATGTCGGGGGCGAGTACCGCCGGGCGATCTGGGTCAGTGAGCAGCCGGTCCTTCTGCGCCTACGGGCAGCGGGGACGGTGGAGCGGCCGGTGATCGAAGGCGCCACCTGGCCCGAGCGGCTGGATGCAGCCACCCAGGCCGAAGCAGAGAGCGTGGCGCGGCGCATCGTGGATGCCGAGACAAACCTGGGCGAGTTCTACCGCCTGATCCGGCGCGATCGCCACTTGGCGCGCTTGGCGGACGCCTTTCGCGGGTTGAAGATCTTTCGCAGCCCGTCGCTTTACGAGTCGCTGGTCTGCTCGGTGCTGGAGCAGCAGGTGAACTTCAACTTCGCCGGCCAGGTGAAGGCGGCGTTGGTGGCGCGCTATGGAACCGGCATCGAATTCCAGGGCGCGAGCTACCCGGCGTTCCCTCGCCCCGAGCGGCTGACCTGCGCGCCGCTTGAGGAACTGCGCGGGCTGAAGATTTCCGGGCAGAAGGCGGCTTGCATCCGCGGCTTGTCAGCGGCCGCGGCTGCGGGCGCTTTTGCCTGGGACGGGCGGACGCCGGCGGTGACCGAGTTGCTGGCCCATAAAGGAATCGGGCCGTGGACCGCAAATTACGTTCTCATCCGCGTCTTCGGCGCGCGCCACGCCCTCCCCGCGCAAGACATCGGCCTGCTGAAAGCCGCCAGGCGCCACCTGCGCCTGCGCGGCCGGGTGACGCCGGCGCGATTGGAGCGCCGCCTGCGCCCTTTTGCCGGCTGGCGCGGCTACATCACCTGGTATCTCTGGCACACCGAATGGGAAGAGCCAGTCTGAAGTCCAAGGTCCAAAGTCCAAAGTCCAAAGTCGGGAGAGAATCGCAAAGACGCCTCACTTTGAACTTTGCACTCTGGACTCGACAGCAGGAGGTCTCGCACATGACGCGACGGTTGACCATGGCGCAGGCCATCATCCACTTTCTGAAAAACCAGCACGTGGAGCGGGACGGGAAGCAACACCAGTTCTTCGCCGGTTGCTTCGGCATTTTCGGGCACGGGAACGTGGCCGGCATCGGCGAGGCGCTGCAGGAAAACCCTGATTTCCGCTATTACCTCTGCCGCAACGAGCAGGCCATGGTGCACACGGCCGTCGCCTTTGCCAAGATGAGCAACCGGCTGCGGGCGCTGGTCTGCACCAGTTCCATCGGCCCCGGGGCTACCAACATGGTGACCGGGGCGGCCGCGGCCACGGTAAACCGCATCCCGGTCCTGCTGCTGCCCGGCGACATCTTCGCCCGCCGCAACGTGGCGCCGGTGTTGCAGCAGCTCGAGTCCCCCTATACCCAGGACATCTCGGTCAACGACTGCTTCCGTCCGGTGTCGCGTTACTGGGACCGCATCGAGCGGGCGGAGCAGATCCTGACGGCGCTGCCCGAGGCGATGCGCGTGCTGACTTCCCCCGCCGAGACAGGGGCAGTCACGCTCGGCTTGCCGCAGGACGTGCAGGCCCAAGCGTTCGACTACCCCGGCGAGTTCTTCGAGAAGCGGGTGTGGACCGTGCCGCGGCCGCGGGGCGACGCCGGGCTGTTCCGCCGCGCCGTCGAGCACATCCGCGCGGCCAGGCGCCCGCTGATCATCGCCGGCGGCGGCGTCATCTACTCGGAAGCCAGCGACGCCCTGGCCCGCTTCGCCTCGCAGACCGGCATCCCCGTCGCGGAAACCCAGGCGGGCAAGGGCTCGCTGCGCTACGACCACCCGCAGGCGCTGGGGGCCATGGGGGTGACGGGCACGCCCGGCGCCAACATCGTTGCCCGCGAGGCCGACCTGGTGATCGGCGTCGGCACCCGCTACAGCGACTTCACCACCGCCTCCAAGACCGCCTTCCAGAACCCGGACGTCCGCTTCCTCAACATCAACGTGGCTGAGTTCGATGCCTACAAGCACGCGGCCACTCCGCTGGTCGCCGACGCCCGCGTGGCGCTGGAGGAGCTGGCGCCGGCCCTGGAAGGCTACCGGGTGGACGACGACTACCGCGCCCGCATCAGCCGCTTTAAGGAGGAGTGGGAGAAGGAGGTGGACCGCATCTACAACCTGCGCCACGGCCCGCCCATCAGCCAGGGAGAAGTGATCGGGGTGGTGAACAGCATAACCGGGCCGCGGGACGTGGTGGTCTGCGCGGCGGGCAGCCTCCCCGGCGACCTGCACAAGCTCTGGCGCACCCGCGATCCCAAGGGCTACCACCTCGAGTACGGCTACTCCACCATGGGCTACGAGATCGCCGGCGGGTTGGGGATCAAGATAGCCGACCCCGGCCGCGAGGTCTACGTGATGGTCGGTGACGGCTCCTACCTGATGATGGCCCAGGAAATAGCCACCTCCTTACAGGAGGGCTACAAGCTGAACATCGTGGTGAGCGACAACCACGGCTTCAGCAGCATCGGGGGGCTGAGCCGGGTCTGCGGCAGCGGCGGCTTCGGCACCGAGTACCGCTATCGCCACGACGGCCAGCTTGAGGGCGATGTCCTCCCGGTGGACTATGCCGCCAACGCCGCCAGCCTGGGCGCTTGCGCCACCCGCGTCCAGACCCGCGAGCAACTGGCCCAGGCTCTGGAGGCCGCCCGCCACGACGACCGCACCTGGGTGGTCGTGGTCGAAACCGACATCCACGCCCGCGTCCCCGGCTACGAGTCCTGGTGGGACGTGCCGGTGTCGGAGGTCTCTGCCCTCGATTCGGTGCGCGCCGCCCGCGCCGCTTACGAGGAGGCCCGCAAGAAGGAGCGCTACTTTTTCTAGGCGCTTGGAGTCCGACACCGAGAAAGCTGTTAGCGATCTCCCGGGACGCTGCCGTAAGGGCCGGCTTTAGTCCGGCCCGTCTTTTTCTAGGCGCTTGGGGTTCGGCACCGACAAAGCTGTTGGCGATCTCCCGGGATGCTGCCG
>CAYVGN010000079.1:0-5804 GCA_964451215.1 uncultured Acidobacteriota bacterium | reverse complement strand
AAGCTGTTGGCGATCTCCCGGGATGCTGCCGTAGGGGCCGGCTTTAGTCCGGCCCCTCTTTTTCGGGGCACTTAGCGTTCGGCACCGAGAAAGCTGTTGGCGATCTCCCGGGATGCTGCCGTAGGGGCCGGCTTTAGTCCGGCCCGTCTTTTTCTGGGCGCTTGGGGTTCGGCACCGACAAAGCTGTTGGCGATCTCCCGGGATGCTGCCGTAGGGGCCGGCTTTAGTCCGGCCCCTCGCGGCTCGACGGCGCGGACCCCGCCGAGCGGGGCCGCGCCCTACCTGCCTGGTAAAGCGCCAGGCTTCACTCCCAATTCTTCAGCTTTGGCCATATCTCCTGCAGGTTCCACTTCAGGCCTCTGCATACCAGTACGGGATCGTTCTCAAGGGGGTTGTAGGGGTGGCATAGCTCGGCCGCGACCTCTACCTGGTTGCACCACCGGCGTAGTGACTCGGGGTCGTCCCCCAGGACAATGAGGATTTCCCCCGTGTAGTTGCGCGGTCCCCACAGGAAGTAGTTCTGGTGCCCGCCGATGGCCTTAGGCAGCCCGTACTTGGGGCCGAAGAAGTCAATGGCCCCGGCTTCGCCAAAATTGTTCCCGAAAATCGCGGCCTTCGCCTGCTCCTCAACGGGCAGGCTGTGGTAGACGCGGGCCACCGCGGCGGTCATCTCTTCCCACCCGAAGTCGTCGGCGTAATATTGCGGCAGAGCTGCCGCCAGGTGGCTCTTTTCCGATCGCGGCAGCTCGAAGGGCAGCCTTTCCTGGTAGCGCAAGTAGGCCTCGACCGGAAGCACGGGAAGGGCAATGGGCAAGAGGGCGGCGGTGCCGGCCAGCAACACGATGACCGTCGCCGGCTTCAGCCACGCCCGCCGGCCGCTGGCGGTGAACTTCTCGATGGCAACCGCGCCGGCCGCCAGCAGCAGGGGATAGGCCGGGGTGGGGTAATAGCTCTTCCCCTTGAGCGCGGTAAACACTGCCAGGGTGGTCAGGAACGCCCAACCCAGCGCCCGGTACGGTTTGCCTTCCCGCGAGAAGAACAGGAACAAGAGCCCGGCCAGCCAGACCGGGAAAGTCAATGGATTCATCACCAGGATCTGTTCCAGCAGATACCGCGCTGGACCCGGTTCGACATCCCTCCCGCTGGCCTTGACGTTCTGCATCATCTCCACGAAAGGGAAGTGATGGCGGATGTTCCAGACCAGGTTCGGCAAAAAGACGAGCAGCGCGATGCCGCCTGCAACCCAGATCCATCTGCCTTGGAAGAACCGGCGCTGTGGCGTAAGCAGCAAGCCGACAATGACTGCAAACCCGAACACCGCCATGGAGTACTTGTTCTGGAGGCCCAGCCCCGCCAGCACCCCGAACCAGATCCACAGGCGCTGATCGCCGGTCTTGAAAATGCGGATGAGGACGTAGGCGCAGCCCATCCAGAACAGCGGCTCAAAGGCGTTCATGGTGAGCAGGTGGTGCATGATCAGGTAGATCGCTGCGGTGCCGACCGACAGGGCGGCGAGCGCCAGGGCAAACCGCCGCCCGCCCAACTCACGCGCCATCAGCGCCGTCAGGCATACCAGCCCAACTCCGGCCAGCGCCGGCAGAAAACGAATTGCCAGCAGCGATTCCCCCAGTACCCTGCGGCTGAACCAGGCGACCAGGGCGATCAGCGGTGGCTGATCCACGTAGCCCCAGTCGAGGTGCTCGGCGCAGGCCAGGAAGTACAGCTCGTCGCGGAAGTAGCCGTAGCGCGACGCGGTGAGCAGGTGCGCCAACAGCCGAACCAGGGCAATGTAGGCCACAATTGCCGGGCCGCTGGCAAACCAGGATTCCCCGGGGGGCCGGCCTGCCGCGCCACCCGGCCCGACCGGGCAAGCGGCGCCACGGTTTGCGGTCATTCTGAAAGCCTCCGTACCCGCACTCAGGTACCGACTTGGTCGGAGCCGTATCCTTCACTTACGCAAAGAGAGCGGAGGTTGTTCCGGAGAGAACTGCCGCAGCACGGTCCTGGATCACGGAAATATCTGGCTGCGGAGCCGCTTGGCCAGCCGTTCGATGCGTTTCAGTCTCTCGTTCAGTTGCAGCGGGACCCGACCGTTGGCCGCCTGTTCTACCTCGGAAGGAACCGAGCGCGCCAGTTCGGCAAGCTCCTCAGCCTCGCGCCGGAGTTGAGCGGGCTCGATGGGCTTGCCCGGGGGCGGAGGTGGCAGTTCCCAGCGAAGGCGGGTCTTCTTGTCTGCCATTACCTTGCCGGGCGGAATCGGGGCGTCTTCCCGTTGCTGCTGGGACGTGGCCGGGACCCCTCCCAGCGCCAGCAAACAAAAGCAGAAAGCCAGGCTTCTCATGAAGCACAACCTGCGAAGTAGTCTAGCACCGGCCGCAGAGCCAGGAACTATTTTGCCGCGCTTTCCGCAGGGTCATTGACTTGCCCGGATGCAGGGCCTAACATCCAAGCACAGGGAAGTCTTAATGACCGGCCACAAACAGAAAGCGGCATGACGATGGAAGCCCCCGCCAGATTGCGCTTGGCCCGGCGTGAAGCCGGAGACGTGTTGGTGCTGGAAGTGGCTGGCGACCTCGTGCTGGGCGAAGAGTGCAGGCTCCTGCAGGAGGAGATGTACGGCGTGTTTGGAGCCGAGTACTCCAAGGTGCTGCTCAACCTGTCCCAACTGAGGCGCGTCGATAGCAGCGGGATCGGCGTGCTGCTGGCAGCCAAGACTTCTGCCCTCCGGCGCAATGTCCAGTTGAAAGTGTGTTCCGTGCCGCCGTTTGTCGCCGGGTTGCTCGACCGGGCCCGGCTGACGAGCATCCTGGAGGTTTACGAAGAGGAAGCGGCCGCGCTGGCAACCTACGTGTAAGGCCGCGCCGCCTTTCCTGGACAGAGCCGCTCCCTCAAGGTCGCGGTTCTCTGCGGGCCCTACGTTTCCGGCATCTGGCGCAGGCGGGCGGCTGCCGATTCCGGGGTGATGTCGCGCTGCGGGGTGGCCAGCATCTCGTAGCCCACCATGAACTTGCGCACCGTCGCCGAGCGGAGCAGGGGCGGATAGAAGTGTGCGTGCAGGTGCCACTCTTCGTGGGGCTCCCCGTCGGTCGGGCGCTGGTGGAAGCCCATGGTGTAAGGGAACGGGACCTGGAACAGGTAGTCGTAGCGGCGGGTGAGCCGCCTCAGGATGTCGGCCAAAGCCTCGCGCTCGGCCTCGCCGAGCCGGTCCAGCCCCGTCCGGTGTGCCTTGCTCAGCAGGAGCGTCTCGAACGGCCAGACCGCCCAGAAAGGCACCACCACCGCGAAGCTGTCATTCTCTGAGACCACTCGCTCACCCGAGGCCTGCTCCAGCTTCAAGTAATCACAAAGCAGGCAGGAGCACGCCGCGGCGGCATAGCCGGAAAGGGCTGCCTGTTCTTTGGCCGGCTCGTTGGGCAGGGTCTGGTTGGCCCAGATCTGGCAGTGCGGGTGGGGGTTGCTGGCGCCCATCACCTCGCCCCGGTTCTCGAAGATCTGCACCCAGCCGATCCAGGGGATGCCGCCCAGTTCTTCGTACTGTTGGCGCCAAGTGTCCACCACCTGCCGGATCTCGGCGACCGACATCTGTGGGAGCGACAGGTCGTGACGGGGAGAAAAACAGACGACGCGGCAGAAGCCAGGCTCGGCGTGAGCCACGATCAGCCCGCCCTGCTCGATGCCGCCGGCCGGCGTGTCCGGCCGCAGAGCGGCAAAGTCATTCTCAAACACGAAGGTGCCGGTATAGGCGGGGTTGCGCCTGCCGCCAGCCCGGGAATTGCCCGGGCACAGGTAGCAGGAGGGGTCGTAGGCTGGCCGTGCCTCCACCGCCACCGTCTCCACCTGGCCCTGCCAGGGCCGCTGCGTGCGGTGAGGCGAAACCAGCACCCACTCGCCGGTGAGCGCGTTGAACCGGCGGTGGGGCTGTTGCTCTAGCTCCAACACGAATCAAGTCCTTTCCCCCGCAGCCCGGCATGAGCGGAGGCCGGCGGGCGGTCGAAACCCCGAGCAAGATAAACAGTATTACAGAGTTTCGATCTTCTGCCGATCTGCTCAGTTCAACATGGGCCCGGGCCGGGTGACCAGCGGCGGCACACGGCGGCTCCAGGGGCGCACCCTGCTTGCGAGCATCACGATATAATCGAGGCGGAGTTGTCTGGGTCCGCATGCAGACCAGACCCACCTCATCGAACTTCACGATCCTCAGCCGCGACTTCGAGCCCGCCTATATGGCCCTGCATCGCAGCGGGGAACTGCGGCGGCGGGCAGCGGAGGCAGTGGAAGGGCTGTCCCTCTGCCTGGCCTGCCCGCGCAACTGCGGCGTTGATCGCCTGGCCAACAAGACGGCCGCCTGCCACACGGGCCGCTATGCCCAGGTCAGCAGTTGCTCCCCGCACTTCGGGGAGGAGGACTGCCTGAGGGGTTGGCGCGGCAGCGGCACCATCTTCTTCTCCAGGTGCAACCTGCGCTGCGTCTTCTGCCAGAACTTCGACATCAGCCAGGCCCAGCCCGGAACCGAAACCCCGCCGGAGCATCTGGCCGCCCTGATGCTGGCCTTGCAGGCCAGCGGCTGCCACAACATCAACTTCGTTACGCCGGAGCACGTCGTGCCCCAGATTGTGGAGGCCCTGCCCATCGCTGTGGAAAGCGGTCTGCGCCTGCCCCTCGTCCACAACACCTCCGCCTACGATTCGCTCGACAGCCTGCACCTGATGGACGGCGTCGTGGACATCTACATGCCCGACTTCAAGTTCTGGGACCCCCAACTCTCGCTGCGCTACCTGAAAGCCAAAGACTACCCGGAGGCCGCCCGCCGCGCCTTCCGCGAGATGCACCGCCAGGTGGGCGTGCTGAAGCTGGATGAGAACGGAGTGGCCAAACGGGGCGTCCTGGTGCGGCACCTCATCATGCCGGGCGACATCGCCGGCACCGAGTCCGTCATGCGCTTCCTGGCCGAAGAACTCTCCCCGGACACCTACGTCAACCTGATGGACCAGTACCATCCCGCCGGCAGGGTTTCCCCCAGCCAGTTCGTGGAAATCAACCGCTGCATCACCAGCGCCGAATACCAGCGCGCCCTGGAGGCGGCGCGAGCCGCCGGGCTGTGGCGCTTTGACCAGCGCCGCTCCGGCTGGGTCATCTTCCGGGTCTGACTGCTGCCGTTTCCCCAGCCCAGAGGGAAACGGCGCAGCTCCTTGCTCACCTGGGCTTCCAGTATCTCTGAATCTCCTCCAGCGTCCGGCCCTTGGTCTCGGGAGTAAGCCGCCAGACGAAAACAAAGGTGACCGCGCACAGCAGGCCGTAGGTCCAGAAGGCCCCCGCAGGGCTCAGGAGGTTGACCAGAGAAAGGAACGTCAGCGTCACCAGCAGGCAGGCGGCCCACACGCTGAGCGTGGCGATGGACATGGCGCGCCCGCGAATCGTTGTGGGGAACAGCTCCGAGATGTAGACCCAGGCGCAGGGACCGAGGCTGACTGCGAAGAAGCCCACGTACACCAGCACCAGCCCCAGGATCAGGTTGCGGGGCGGAGGCGTGACCAGGAAGCAGCAACCCAGCACCCCCAGCGACAGGCCCATGCCAGCCGAGCCGATCATCAGCAGCGGCTTGCGCCCCAGCCTGTCGATCACCCCGATGGCCAGAATAGTGCACAGAAAATTCACCGTCCCGATAATCACGTTGGCGCCGATGGCGCCCGAGGCGCTCTGGCGCCCGGCATGCTCCTTGAACAGAATCGCGCCGTAGTAGATGACCGTGTTGATCCCGGTTACCTGCGACAGGACCGCCAGGCTGACGGCGATGAGCAGGGCGA
>CAYVGN010000078.1:0-9944 GCA_964451215.1 uncultured Acidobacteriota bacterium | reverse complement strand
CGGAATGACAGCATCCGCTTCCCACTGCCCCTGACAGGCAATCCTGCAAGTACCTCAGGAGTCAGCGCTGGACGCGGCGCTAGATTCATTCTTAATTCTGACTCCTGACTCCTGACTCCTTCAGTTGAGCAGGCCGCGTTCGCCCAGCGTTTTCTGCAGGGTCTGGGGATCGAAGTTGAGGATAACATTCTGCGGCCGGGAGCCCTGCAAGAGATAAAGGGCGGGAACCTGCTTGAGGGCAAAGCGGGAGGACAGGTCCTGGTAGTCGAGCGCCACCAGCGCATTCTTGATCCCGGCCTGGCTCAGATACTCGTAGGCGGTTTCGACGCCGGCGCCGGGCAGCACGATGAGGGGAGCGGCGAGCCGCAACTGAGCAATCTGCTGCGACGCAAACTGGCAGTCCAGGCAGCTCGGATTGTAGAAGTAGAGCAGGGTATAGGTCCGGCGTGAGAGCGGCATTTCGGCGACGCGGCCGGCGCGGTCCATCACCCGCAGGGCGAGCGCGGAGTCGCGAGCGAGCAGGGGGCGATCCAGCGTAGCGGAAGCGGCGCCCAGGGCCACGATCACCAGCAGCGCCAGTGCCGGGCGCAGCAGCGAGCGCGCCGTGTGGGCCGCCGGCCGCGCCACGATCGCCACCCCCACCGCCGCCGCCAGCATCAGCCCGTCCTCAATGAAGAACCCCACTCCCAGGGCCCGGTGCCGCCCCGGCAGGCAGCCGCACTCAATGCCCTTCAGATGGCTGTACTGCGCGCCCATGTAGGCGATGAAAAAAGCCGCCAGCGCGCCGGTCAGGATGGCGCCGCTGCGGCGATAGCCGGGCAACAATAGCAACAACGCGGCCAACGTCTCCAGGCTGCCGAGCAGCACGGCCGCCGGGAGCCCATAGGCGGAAGGTACCGCCGCTTCCACCAGCCGGATGCCCGCCTGGGCGGGTGCGTAAAGCTTCCACAACCCCGCCGCTCCGAAGATGGCCGCCAACGCCAGCGCCAGCACCCAGCTCGCGATCTCGGCTGCTTTTCGTCCTCTGCCCACGGTAACCGTTCTCCCGGCTGGCCTGGAAGCCGCTTGTTGTAAGAGGTTACGTTTGCGCCAAGCGCTCCAGCAACTCGCGCTCCGCGGTCTTGAGTTCTTTGCGCTGCTGGTTGAGGCGCTGGCGGCGCTCCGGATCGGGGAAGCCCATCAGCGACTCTTCCAGCAGCAGCTTGTTCACCAGCTCCAGTTCACCCCGAACCAGGTCCAACCGTTCCTTCAGGTCCTGAGGCTTCCAAGCGCCTCTTTTACTCCCTGGCCCCCCGGCGCCGGATGTGTGTTATTACTACGGCCGCTGGCAGCACACTTCACCGGAGGCAAGTCATGGCGAGCAATGGTTGGACGCGAAGAGAGTTCCTGGCGGTTTCGGCGGCGGTGGCCGCGCCAAGCTTCATCGCCACCGCCGGCGATCCGGCATGGCATCAGCGGATCCGCCGCTGGGTGCAGCTCAACATCAACGAGCGCGATGCCCGCGACCTGAACGTGGACGAGTGGGTGGACTACTGGACCAGCCTGAAGGCGGACGGGGTCACCCTGAACGCCGGCGGCATCGTTGCCTTCTACCCGACCAAGATACCGTACCACCACCGCAGCGACTACCTGGGCAACCGCGACCTGTTCGGGGAGCTGGCGGTGGCCTGCAAGAAGCGCGGCCTGCGCGTGGTGGCGCGCCTGGACCCGAACTATGCCTACCAGGACGCCTTTGGCGCGCACCCCGACTGGTTCGAGCGCGACCGCGAAGGCAAGCCCCGCACTCACGCCGAATCCTACTGGCTCTACCGTACCTGCATGTTCGGCCCCTGGTACTCGGAGCAGATACCCGCCATCATCCGCGAGGTGAACTCGCGCTACGACGTGGACGGCTTCTTCACCAACGGCTGGCCCGGCTCTTCCCTCCCAGGTCGCTGTTACTGCCAGCCATGCCGGAAGCAGTTCGGTGAGCTTCCGCCCGAGCCGCGCCCCAGCGACCGCCGCTACCGCTCCTTTGTCGAGTCGCACCTGGAGCGGGTGAAAACGATCTGGGAGCTGTGGGACAAGGCCGCCAAGGAGAAGAAGCCGCAGAGCCTTTACATCGGCAACCTGGGAGGCGGGCCGCGCGCCGCCCTCAACCTGAAGGCCCTGAAGCCGCCGATGGCGTGGTTCAACGCCGACCACCAGGGGCGCAGCGGCAACACGCCGCTGTGGGACGCAGCATTGCAGGGGCGGGTGTGCCGGGCGGTGATGGGCCGCGGCACGGCGACCATCGTCACTGGGGCCTACGCCAACGCCCAGCCGCTGTGGCGGCACACGGCCAAAGCCGCGGCCGAAGCACGGTTGTGGCTGGCCGAGACGGTGGCCAGCGGCAACGTGCCCTGGTGGCACTGGCTGGGCGCCTCGACGCAAGACCGCCGCTGGATGGAGGTAGGCCGGGTGTTCTACCAGTGGCACGCCGCCCACTCGGCTCACTTTGAAAACCGCCGATCCCTGGCCGAGGTGGCCCTGGTCTGGTCCCAGGCCACCAACGCCTTCTACCGCGCCGAAGGCCCCCGAGTGCTTCGCGGCGCCGACCGCGCCCAAATGCAGGACCACTTCCAGGGCTTTGTCTACGCGCTGTTGCAGGCGCGCATCCCCTTCGACCTCGTCCACGAGGACGACCTGGGCTTGCTGGGAGAACCGGCGGCTCCCTATCGCGCGGTGGTCTTGCCCAACGTGGCGTTGCTGTCGGACCAGCAGTGCGATCAACTGGCCGGGTACCTCGGGCGCGGCGGTTCCCTGGTGGCCACCTTTGAGACCTCCCTGTACGACCGCCGGGGCCAGCCGCGCGATAACTTCGGACTGGGCCGCGTGCTGGGCGTGACGGCGCAGAGCGGCCTCCAGGGGCCACTGCTTAATTCCTACGCGCGCATCGAAAAGCCGCACCCGATCCTGGAGGGTCTTCCGCAGACGGGCTTGCTTCCCGGCGCCGAATATCGGGTCAAGGTGGCAACCGGCTCTGCTGAAGCTCCCGTGCTCAGCTACCTCCCGCCGTATCCCGCCTTTCCGCCGGAGATGGTGTTCCCACGGGTCGAGAAGACTGACGAACCGGCCGTGGTGCTCCGCGAGACCGGCGCGGGCCGCGTCGCTTACTTTCCGGGCGATGTGGACCGCAGCTTCTGGCGCAGCGGCCACCAGGACCTGGGACGCCTGCTGGCCAACACCGTGCGCTGGGCCGCGGGCGAACGCCTCGCGCTCGAGATCGCCGGCCCGGGACTGGTGGATCTGTTCCTGTGGGAGACCGAGCCGGGCATGGCGCTCCACCTGATCAACTACACCAATCCGGCCCTGATGAAGGTGCCGGTCACCGAACTCTTTCCCCTCGACGCGCAGCAGGTGCGGTTGCGGTTGTCCCCCGGCTTTCAGGTGAAGGAGGTACGCCTGCTGGCCGCCGGCACGGTCCTCCCGCACCGGATCGAAGCCGGCATTCTCCGCTTCGAGATTCCTGGTGTCAGAGACTACGAAGTTGCGGCCATTCTTCGCGGGTAGCAGAACAGGCCTCAGGCTCCAGGGCCCGGTTCAGACGACGGCCCGAGCATAAGCGCTTCGGCACGGCGGTGCAAGGCCGCCGTTCTCCTGGTGTCCTGGCGCGCTTATGGCTATGATTTCGGCCATGCCTGCCATGGCGGTCCGCTTCGGTTTCTGTCTGCCGATTTTCGCCAACCCGGGGATGGCTTTTTTCCGCACGCCCTGCTTCCAGCGACTGGAGTGGGCGCCCATCGCCCGTGCGGCTCGCGAGGCCGAGCGACTGGGGTACGACTCGCTGTTCGTCGCCGACCACATGTTCCTGGGACGCGACGGGGCCATGCTGGAAGGCTGGACCACGCTGGCCGCGCTCGCGGGCCTCACCCGCCGCATGCTGCTTGCCCCTATCCACCTCTGCAACGGGTTCCGACACCCACCGCTGGTGGCCAGGATGGCGGCCACACTCGATGTCATCTCCGGCGGCCGCTTCCTCCTCTTTTACGACAGCGGCTGGCGCGAGGCCGAGTTCTGCGCCTACGGGTTTCCGTGGGACGCCGACGTGAATCTGCGCCTGGAACGGATGATCGAAGGCCTGGAGATCATCCTCAACATGTTCACCCAGGAACGCACCACCTACCACGGCAAACACTATCAGGTGGAAGACGCGCTCTGCGCCCCAAAGCCCGTCCAGCAGCCCCACCCGCCCGTCTGGCTGGGCGAAGCCAAGGACGAACTGATGCTGTCGGCGGTGGCGCGCTACGCGCAGTGCTGGAACAGCATGCCCGCTTCGCTGCCTGCGCTGGAGGCCAAGCTTGCCGCCCTGCGCCGGGCTTGCGAGCAGCACGGCCGCGACTACGCCACGCTGGAGAAGTCGCTGGAGACCCAGGTGCTCCTCTGCGAGTCTGACAAGCAGATCGCCCGCGTCCTCAAGCGAATCCAGCGTCTGAAAAAGAAGATTGACGTGGGCAGCGACCAGGACATCCTGGAATTCCTGCGCGCCACCAACCCACACCTGGAAGACTACGACACCCGCGAGAAGCTATCGGAAGAGTTCGTGATCGGGACGCCGGAGCAGGTGCGCCGGCGCTTCCAGGCCTACCTCGATCTGGGCTTCACCCACTTCATGCTCTGGTTCATGGACTTCCCGTCGCGCGCCGGCCTGCGGCTGTTCGCCCGCGAGGTGATGCCCGCGCTGCGCTCGCGCCCCGCGTGAATGAGGGAGTTCCCGCGCGTCATCAGCACATGCGGGGCCGGTCAGAGCGCCAAACGCCGGGCGTTGAAAGCCAGGGCGCGAAGGTGTATAGTGCCCCCAGTCTGGTGCGATGGCGGAGGGAGAGAATACTATGCGCACTCTATTTCGTTTGATGGCCGTGCTATCAGTGCTGGCCGCGGCATCGGCGGCTTGGGGTCAGGGAACCACCTCGCGGCTCGTGGGAGTAGTCAGCGACACCAGCGGCGCGGTCGTGCCCAACGCCAGGGTGACCCTGACCAATGAAGCCACTCGTGTCGCCTTCAGCACCACTACCACCCAGGCGGGCACGTACGTGTTCGAGGCGGTCCAGGTGGGCACCTATGCGGTCACGGTCGAGGCGCAGGGGTTCAAGAAATTCGCTTCGCTGAACAACAAGGTCGCCATCGGCGCGCCGACCACGGTGAACGTCACGCTGGAAGTGGGCGGCGTGGCGGAGACGATCGAAGTGAGCGGGGCCGCCGAACTGGTGCAGACCAGCACCTCCGGCAACTTCGGCAGCCTGGTGGAGCAGCGCGTGCTGCAGGACCTGCCGATCGTGGGCACGCGCGGCCGCAACCCGCTGGACCTGGTGCTGGTGCAGCCCGGCGTGGTGTCGGGCGCCAACACCGGCGGCGGCATCCACGTGCACGGGGCGCGCGACCGCGCCTGGAACTTCACCCTGGACGGCATTGACACCAACGAGACTAGCGCCGGCGGCTCGAATTTCTCGCCGCTGCGCCCCAACCCCGACTCGCTGGCCGAGTTCCAGGTGATCACCAGCAACGCCACCGCCGAGTACGGACGCAACAGCGGCGCCCAGGTGGCCATGGTGACGCGCTCCGGAGGCAACGACTTTCACGGCAGCGCCTTCGGGTTCTACCGCACGCCGCGCTTCAACGCCAACGAGTGGGAGAACAACCTGAACAACGTCGGCAAGCGGCAGTTCGTGCAGCACATTCCTGGCTTCACCGCCAGCGGGCCGGTCTTCAAGAACCGCACCTTTTTCTTCGCCAACTTCCAGTGGCTGCGGGCGCTGGAAAGCGCGGCGCGCACGCGCACCGTTTACACCAGCGAAGCACGCAAGGGCACGTGGCGATACGTCCGGGGCGGCCGGAACCAGCCGGCGGGCGTGGCCGGGGCGTCGGTGGATGCGGCCGGCAATCCTCTGCCCGGCCTTAGCATCGGCACCTACGACATCGTCGCCAACGACCCCCAGCGGCTCGGGTTCGACCCGACCATCCGCAAGGTGATTGACTCCACGCCGCTGCCCAACAACTTCGCCGTCGGGGACGGCCTGAACCGCGCCGGCTTCAACTTCACTGCGCCGCAGAAGGAGAAACAGCACGACGTCGTGTTCAAGCTCGACCACGTGTTCAACGACCGGAACTTCTTTTACGCGCGCGTGGCCTGGGGGCGCCAGGATACTACGTGCGACCGGGTGAACGGGGGCGATCCGCCGTTCCCCGGCCACGTCTGCCCGGTCAACACCGAGCGCTCGCCGCGTAACCTGGCTTTCAACTGGCGCTGGAACCCGACGCCGCGCATTACCAACGAGTTGGTGGTGGGCGGCAACCACTTCACCTTCAACTTCGACATCCCAACGGCCGATGCGAACACCCCGACGCTGTCCTTCGGCGACATCACCGTGCCGGGCGAATACGAGTTCGGCAACCTGCGCACGCTCAACACCTACCAGGTGGTGGAGAACTTCAGCTACGTGCGGGGCGGGCACAACTTCAAGGTGGGCGCCAACCTCCGCTACCAGCAGCACGTGGACACGCGTGGATCGGTGGCCGGGGCTAACGTCAGCCCGGTGGTGAACTTCAGCACCACCCGCAACCCTGTGGACCCGGCCACCTTCGGGATTCCCTCGGACATCAACACCACCTTCGACCGCCCCTCGCTCCAGAACAGCATCAACTTCCTCCTTGGCCGGGTGGGCGACATCACGCAGGGATTCGTGGCCAAGAACGAGAACGAATACGCCCCCGGCGGCACGCTGTTCAACTTCGACGCCCGCTTCCCGGAATACGACTTCTACTGGCAGGACAACTGGAAAGTGCGCAGAAACCTGACCGTGGACATCGGGCTGCGCTGGGAGTTGAAGCTGGCGCCGCGCGACCCAGAGGGCCGCATTCGCCGTCCGAGCCAACTGGTCGCCGCCGGGGCTGCGCCGAGCAACACGCTGCGCTGGGAGAAGGGCAGCCTGTACAATAACGACCTCAACAGCCTGGGGCCTTCCCTCGGACTGGCGTGGGACCCCACTGGCAGCGGGAAGAATTCCATCCGGGTGAACTATCGGCTGGCCTACGACCGGATCAATACGTTCCTCCTCTCCTCGAGCCTCTTCCAGAGCATCCCCGGCATCACCCTGGGAGTGGTGAACAGCGACTTCGGGCAGGCCGGCGGGCGCCTACGCAACCTGCCGAAAGTAGCGCCGGCGTCCGGCCTGAAGCCCGCCGACTTCCTGCAGCCCGCCTCGGTCTCGCTGAACACGATGACCGTGATGGACTGCGCTTTTCGCTCGCCCAAGACCAACATGTGGGGGTTCAGCTACCAGCGCCAGGTCTGGCGGAACACGGTGTTCGAGGTGGCCTACATCGGGCGGCGCGGCGTGGGCCTGTACGGCGCCTATGATGTCAACCAGGCCCTCTACCGCGACAACGGCTTCCTCGACGCTTTCAGAATCGTCAAGGCTGGCGGGGAAAGCGATCTGATGAACCGCCTGCTGGCGCCCGACACGCGCCGCCTCGCCAGCGAGACCGGATCGCAAATGGTGCGGCGTCTGTTCGCCTCCGACCTGAACCTGAACAACGTCGCCGGGCTGGCCAAGTCTTTCCAGAACCGCATCCAGGGCGGCCGCTCGCTTCCCGAACTGGCCGGCCTGGGCTCGTTCTTCTTTGTCCCCTTCCCCCAGTTCACCACCTTCCGCGTGGTTGACTCCAACGACTTCTCCACTTACAACGCCCTGGAGCTGAAGTTTCAGCGGCGCTTCGCGGGCGGCCTCGGTGTCCTGCTGGCCTACACGTTCGCCAAGTCGCTGGACACCCGTTCATTTGACCCGGCGTTCACCGTGGTCAGTACTGGGAATGCCCAATCGGCCGGCAGCACGCCGTTCGATATTTACAATCGTAAGTTGAACTATGCGCGGTCGGACTTCGACCGTACGCGCGTCTGGCAGGCGAGCTGGGTCTATGAACTGCCCTTCGGGCGGGGAAAGCGGTTCGCCAATTCGGCCGGTGGGGTTCTGGACCGCGTAATTGGCGGCTGGGAAGTCACGGGCTTCATGATCTGGGAGGCCGGGCGGCCGTTCACCGTTTACTCGGGCTCGAACACCTTCACGAACCTGGCCCAATCGGTGGCGAACTGCAGTGGGTGCAGCCGCAACGACGGCGTGGTGTTCGACGACGCGGGCACCGGGCTCAAGTGGTACTTCGACAAGTCGCTGCGCGACAAGTCCAGCACCCCGGGGCCCGGCGAGTTCGGCAACACCACACGCAACTTCTTCACCGGTCCGGGATACTTTGACATTGACCTCGGCATCCTGAAGAACATCCGCATCAGGGAAAAGCACTACCTGCAGTACCGGGCTGAGTTCACCAATTTCACCAATACACCGTCGTTCGGTGCCCCGACGGCGACCATCACCAGCAGCATTTTCGGCCGCATCCGAGATACGGTGACGAGCGCCTCGCGCAAGATCCAGATGGCGCTGAAATACAGCTTCTAACCAGCCAAGGCCTTCGCCCTCTATATCCCGGCGAGCCGGGATGTGGAAGTCAGAAGTCAGCAGTCAGAATCCAGAATGGCCGCGCGCCGCTGGGAGGCGCGGCAGCGGATCGGGAAATGCGAGGCGCCACCCCGCCACGGCGGGGAGCGCACTGCCCGGAACGGGCTGCACTGTAGCGATTCGCCCGGGGCGCCGCGTTGGCGGCTTGTCAGGCCTTTGAGAGCTTTTGGTCGAGCAGGACGGCGCCGAGGATGACGGCGCCCAGGGCGATTTTCTGCAGGTAGGGATCCACGTTGGCGAGGTTGAGGCCGTTGTTGAGGATGCCGATGAAGATGGCGCCAAGCAGCGTGCCGCCCAGGGTTCCCTTGCCGCCGAAGAGGCTGGCGCCGCCCACCACCACGGCGGCGATCACGTCCAGTTCGTAGCCCAGTCCGGCGTTGGGAATTCCAGCGCCCAGGCGCGAGGCCAGCATCACGCCGGCGAAGCCGCCCAGCAGGCCGTTCAGGATGTAGGCGGCCATCTTCACGCGCGCCGTGCGCACCCCCGCTAGCCAGGCGGCCCGCTCGTTGCCCCCGACCGCATACAGGTGCCGCCCGAACACGGTGGAGTTCAGCACGAAAGCCCCGGCCGCGTAGAGCAGCGCCATCACCACCACCGGAACCGGCAGGTAGAGCAAGGAGCCGCGTCCCAGAGCGGCGAAGCTCACCGGCAAATCGCCCACCGAGTAACCTCCGGTCATCAGGAAGGCCGCGCCGCGCAGGGCCGACATCAGCGCCAGCGTGACGATGAAGGGAGGGACGAGGAACCGGGTGACGAAGAAGCCGGTGAAGGCGCCGGAGACGGCTCCCGCCAGCAGGCCCACGGCCAGCGCCGCCAGCAGCGGGACGGCGCCGGCCGTAGCGCGGGCGACAAAGGCCGCCAGGACGCCGGCCACGGCCACCAGCGACCCCACCGACAGGTCAATCCCTCCAGTGAGGATCACGATGGTCATCCCGATAGCAAGGATGGCGGTGACGGAGACCTGCAGCACCACGTTAATAGCGTTGGCCGCCGTCAAGAAGGTGGGCGAGTACAGGGCGAATGCAACGCATTCCAGCGCTACAGCGGCGGCCAGCCCGGCCTGGGCCAGCCGCTGGATGGCCTTCTCCCGGGCCGCCATCATCTTCGGTGGCGCCGGCGCCGGTGCCGGTGCTTGCGCAACGGGGTCCATCAGGCTCTCAGCTCTCAGCCTTCAGCTATCAGCTCTCCGCGTTCTGCGTTTCCCACTCAGCCCTCGCCGACTGCCAGGCGCAAGATTCTCTCCGGTGTGGCCTGGGCCCCCGACAACTCGCCGGCCAGGCGCCCGTCGCGCATCACCAGGATGCGGTCGGCCAGCAGGAGCGCTTCGGGCAGTTCGCTGGTGGTAACCAGGATGGCCAGTCCGGCAGCGGCCTGTCGGCGGAGATGTCGGCGATGTTGACGATGCAGCCGCCCTGG
>CAYVGN010000077.1:0-9960 GCA_964451215.1 uncultured Acidobacteriota bacterium | reverse complement strand
GTGCTGTACGGGCTGAGCCTGTTCGCCATCAGCCGCGAACCGGGCTGGCACCCCATCCTGCGGGGCCTGCTGCACCATTCCTCCCCGCTCATCCGCCGCAGGGTCGTCCGCCTGCTCGGAGACGCCAACGACCGCGAAGCCCTTCCGCAGGTGGAGAAGCTGCTGGAAGACGAATCCGTCGAAGTACGCACCGAGGCGCTGCACTACCTGGTGGTGCAGACCGGGCGCGACCCCATTGCCCTGCTCAGCGCTGAGACCAGCCTGCCCGACTACGCCGTGCAGGCGGCGGTGGTGTGCTACCTGGCGCGCACCGGGAAGCCCGAGAACTTCGGCACCGCCGAGCTGATCCTGGAGGCGATGCTTTCGCGGACCGGCCCGCCGGCGGCCCGGTCGCGGGCCGAGGCCGCGCGGGTGCTGGGCGAGATCCCGCCGCCCTCCCCGCTGCACGCGGAGCTGTTCAAGCTGCTGCACGACAGTGAAACGGAAGTCCTGGAGCAGGCGTTGTTAAGCGTGGGCAAGACTCAGGCGCGCGAATTCCTGCCGCTGGTGATCCTGAAGCTGGGGACGCCGGGAGCCGCTCCGGCCGCGCGCACCGCCCTGGCCCAGTTTGGGGACCGCGCCGTAGGCACCCTGCACGATTACCTGAACGATCCTGCCCTGCCCCTGCCCATCCGCAAGCGCATTCCCCAGGCGCTGGCCTACATTCCCACCGACCAGGCAGTCGCCACCCTCCTGGACAGCCTTATCCAGAGCGATCCCGAACTGCGCTTCGAGGTGTTGAAGGCGCTCAACAAGCTGCGGCAGCGCAATCCCGGGCTGGTGCCGCCCGCCCCTCAGTTCGAAGACATGCTCCAGGCCGAGCTGATGGGTTATTACCGGTCGTTCCAAATCCTGGCGGCGTTCGACCCGCGCGCCGGCGCCTGGCAGCCGAGCCCGCAGCGCGAATCGCTGCTGGCGCGCGCCCTGCGCGAGCGGATGGAGTACGAACTGGAGCGCATCTTTCGGCTCCTCGCCTTGCTCTACCCGCCCCAGGATGTTCACAACGCCTTCGCCGGGCTGACCTCGCAACGACCGCAGCTCCAGGCCAACGCGGTCGAGGTGCTGGAGCACCTGTTGCGGCCGGAACTCTACCGCTTGCTGGTCTACGTCGTTGACCCGGAAGTCAAGCTGGGGGAGAAACTGGCCTTCGCCCAGCGCCTGTGTCACACCAGCGTCAGCTCCCGGGCCGAGGCCCTCCGCGTGCTCTTGCACTCGGAAGACCGCTGGCTGCGCGCCTGCGCCCTCCACAGCGTGGGCGAACTGCAGGTGCGCGAGTTGTCCGCCGACGTCGAGCAGTTCGCCTGCCACGACGATCCGCTGCTAGAAGAGACGTGGAACTGGACCAGCAACCGGCTGGCCGCGGCCGCCGCCGTCTGAAAATAGGTCCCAGGGTCCAAAGTCCCAAGTCCAAGCTGCCACGCCTGGGAACAAGACCGGGCAACGGACTTTGGACCTTGGACCTTGGACTTTGGACTTCGAACCCTATTGCGGCAGCGGTGTGGGCGGGTTGGCCATCAACTGGGCGTAGCCTTCGGTCTTGATCAGTTCGGCGAAGGCCGGGTCACTGGGGATCTTGTCGCGGTCCTTGAAGCCTTCCTCCAACGCCTTTCGCAGGTACTCCAGGGCGCGGTCCAGCGTCCCTGCCGCCGCATAGATCTTGGCCATGAAGAAGTGGAAGCGGGCGCGGTCTTCTACCGACCGTTCCTGCAGCAGGATTCCGTAAGTGGAGCGGTGCTCGAACACCTCCGGGTCCAGCTCCAGCGCCTTGGCGTAGGCCACCAGCGCCTCGTCATACTCCTTCCGGGCGAAGTAGGCCGTCCCCAGGTTGCTGTAAATGGAGGCCGACTTCGGCGCCAGCTCCAGCGCCTGCTTGTACAGCTTGATCGCCGTCTTGTGCTTCTTCTTACTGTAGTGGACCGTGCCCAGGTTATTGATGGCCTCCGAGTACTTGCGGTTCAGCTTAATGGCGCGCTCGTAGTACTTCTTGGCCCTATCCAGCAGCAGTTGCTGGTGGTAGCCGATTCCGGCCTTGTTGTAAAGCACCGGGTTCTTGGGGTCGAGGGCGAGAGCCTTTTCGTAATAGGCGACTGCCTGGCGGTAGTCCTTGCGGGCCATCAAAGTATCGGCGCGTTTCTCCAGCATCTCCCGGTCGCTCAGCGGCGGAACCTGCCCCTGGGGAGCAACGGCCTGGGGAGCAGGGGCGGGTCGGTCCGGCCCGGCGCTGGCCGGCGTCTGTCCGGGCGCCTGGGCGATGATGGCCACCGGCAGCAGCAGCCACAGCAGCAAATGGAGGGAAGTGGGCGAACTCAGAACTCGGGAGGTCATGGGACACCCCTGGAGGCCACCCAGAAGCTGACTACCACAAGCTTTGCTAGCCAGCGCCGCCGCAACCCGCTGCGGCACGGCGGGCTCCCTGCTGGCGCTGCTCTGTGGCCCCTGCAACCGATTGTACTCCCAAAGCGCTAGTGCCGGCCTGCAAAACTCCCCGTACTGTTGGTCGGCCCTTAGGGGCAGTGAGCCTTTTGTCATGAGCCGCCGCAAGTAACGCCTTTTATTGCAGGCCGGCACTAGCGGGGTTTGTCCTTTTCCTTCTTGCCTTCTTTCTCTTTGTCGCCGCCGGTGAACACCCCGAAGATCTTGCCGAAAACGCCCTTTTTCTTCCTATCGGCCGGGGGGGCGTTCGCCTCTGCCGCCTGCGGCTTTGCGGAGGCAACGGGGCGAGCGGCGCTGGAAGCGGGAGGCGATGACCGGTCGGTGGCGGTGGCGCCGTCCGGCTGGGCCGCGCTGGCCCCGGTCGCAAACGGGTTCACCAGGAAGCCCAGGCGGGCGCCCTGGCTGACGTGCTGCAGGGAATGGATCAGGCAGAAATCGGTGGGCTGGCTCCCCTCGATGAACACCTCACTGCGCTGCTGCGGGCAATGAGCAGTGGCCAACTGGTTGGAGTCCGGGTCTACCATCACCCGCACCAGGCCGGGCGGCGTCGAGAACGGCGCCATGTTGCGGTATTGCCGCTGGGCGGCGGCGCGCTTCATGAACTCCGTCCAGATGGGCAGGGCCGACTGCGCACCGCTCAACGACAATTCCCGGTTGTCGTCGAAGCCCACCCAGACGACGCAGAGCAGGTTGGAGGTGTAGCCGGCGAACCAGCCGTCGTGCGACGTGCCGGTCTTGCCGGCCGCCGGAGCGCTGAACCCGCGCGAGCGCACGCCAGCGGCGGTGCCGTACTGGATGACCCCTTCCATGGTGGAGGTCATCAGGGCGGCGACGCGCGGGTCCAGCACCTCGCGCTGCCGGGGCTTGTGCTCTTCGATCACTTCGCCGGCCTGGTTCTTGATCACCTGGATCATGAAGGGGTCCAGGCGCGCGCCGTTGTTGGCGAAAACGGTGTAAGCGCCGGCGATCTCCAACGGGGAGGCCTCGTAGGAACCAAGGGCCACGGAGGGCGTGCCGCGGGCGGACTTGAGCCCGGCCTCCCGCGCCAGCCGGGCCACCTTCTCGTAGCCGGCCATCTCCGCGATCTTGACGGTAGCCACATTCAGCGAAAGCGCCAGGGCAGTATGCGCCGAGACGTTGCCGCGAAACTTCTCGCGGTAGTTGTTGGGCTCGTAGGTGCCGCCGTCGTAAACAAACATGGTGGGGCTGTCATCCACCACGGTGGCCGGGGTGACCACGGGGTGGGAGCCGTCCAGCGCGCTATTGAAGGCCGCGGCGTAGACGAAGGGCTTGAAGGCCGAGCCGGGCTGGCGCTGGGCCGCCGCCCGGTTCAACTGGCTGACGCCGTAAGCGCGCCCGCCCACCAGGGCCTTGACCTCGCCGGTATGCGGGTCCAGGGCCACCAGCGCCGCCTGCGCCTGGTCCTTGATCCTGCGCTTGGCCAACTGCTCATCCACCAGCAGCATGCCCGCCCGCAGGGCCTCGGCGGCGGCGCGCTCCAGGTTCATGTCCAGGGTGGTGTAGATACGGTAGCTGTTGGTGATCAGCTCCTTCTCTGAATAGCCTTCGAGCAGCTCCTCGCGCACCAGGTCCACGAAGTAGGGCGCGTCGCCCGTCTCCACGTAGGGCGGAACGATCTTCAAGGGGGCTCCCATGGCGGCATCGCGCTGCTCCGGCGAGATGGCGCCAATGCGCGCCATGGCCTCCAGGATGCGGTTGCGGCGCTCCTTGGCCCGCTCTGGGTACCGGTAGGGGTTGTAAATGTTGGGGCCGCGGATGATGCCCGCCAGGAAAGCCGCTTCCGGGAGTGTGAGCTGGCGCACGTCCTTGCCGAAGTAAGCCAGCGAAGCCTCCCCCACCCCGTTGATGCTGAAGCTGCCCCGCTGCCCCAGGTAGATGTGGTTCGAGTAGAATTCGAAGATCTGCTGCTTGGTCAGGCGCTTCTCCAGTTGAATGGCGATGAGCGCTTCAGCCATCTTGCGCCGGATGGTGCGGGTGGGGGTGAGGAAGAAGCCGCGGGCCAACTGCATGGTCAGCGTGCTGGCGCCCGCCGCCGGCCTCCCGGCGCGGATGTCCTCGTAGGCCACCTTGAGGATGCGCATGAAGTCGATGCCGGAGTGCTGGAAGAAGCTCTTGTCTTCGGCCGCCAGGATGGCGTTCACCAGGTCGGGGGGCAGATCCTCGAACCGCACCAGCCGGCGCTTCTCGCGCGAGCGGTCGAAGATGTTGGTGATGAGCTCCGGCTCCAGCTCGTAGCGTTGCTGCTCGGCGTTGTCGCGCAAGGAGACGATCCGCTGCACCTTGCCGTCGGCCAGCCGGATCAGGACCGGCTCGTCCCGGAAGTAGGAGTCGGGGCCGGGAAAAATCTCCAGGCCGCCGCTGACCTGCTGGTACCAGCCCATCCGGTTGGCCTTGTTCTCGGAATAGCCCGCGCGGCGCACCTTGGCGATCAGCTCGCCCAGGTGGGCGTCCTGCCCGAGGTAGAGCGGCTCGGGAGCCGCGTAGATCTTCGAGGTGTGGGCGAAAACGCCGCCGGCCAGCTTGCGGTCGATCAACCGGGCGAACTTGCTGTAGTAATGAGTGAAGACGCCGGCCCCTGCCAGGGCCGCAGCCAGGAACAAGACGAGGAAAATCTTGGCCACCGGATGCAGCAGCGTCCGGGCCAGGCGGGTGTTCTGCAGATGGACTCGCAAACTCGACTTCCCAGGCGCCGGCTCAGCTCAGCTCGCCCGCCGAAGCGACCGGCCGAAGCTCCCTGGTCCCCCTATATAGACGGGGGCGGGAGGCGCGAGGTTATCTTGCTGTGATCATCTTGTTGCCGGCCTGGGGATTGAACTTCAGGTTGAAGGTATAGCCCGGCACCGGCACCACCACGGTGTATTTCACGTCAATGTTCACGCCCACCGAGGACTTCTCCACGGCGATCTGCTCTTCAGTGACCGGCAAGCCCAGTTCCCGCGCCTTGCCCAGCACTTCCTGCCGGATGTCCGCCTCGGTCTTGTTCTGCGCGTAAGTGTTGTAGCGCGCCACCGTGATCAGGTCGTCCTGGAACTGGTAGTTGTTGATATAAGGGGGAACGAGCTTGATGGCCAGGAAGACCAGCGTGGCCAGGACAGCCAGCGCCAGAATGACGCGAAGGTTCATGTTCGCACACCTCCCGGGTCTGCTTCGTCCGGCTCCTGCCCGGCCGTGGGCTTTTCGCCGGTTGCTGGACCCGCGGCGACAGCCCGGCCGGGCTGACCCCGCCGCCCCGCAGCAACCGCCCGAATGCCTTCGCGGCCGAACTTGCAGCCGCTCCTCAGCAGCCGAAGCAGGCCCTGCTTAAGAATGCGGGCGCTTCGCCAATCTTAACATCACTTGCCTCCCGTGTCGCCCGTCGTATCACCTCGACCAGTCCGCCGGGCACTTTGCGCCCCACGTTGACACGGAAGGGGACACCGATCAGGTCCGCGTCCTTGAACTTGACCCCCGGGCGCTCGTCGCGGTCGTCCAGCAGCGTCTCCAGCCTCTGCTCCTGGCAGCGTTGGTACAGCCCTTCGGCGATGCGCATCTGGGTGGCATCGGCGGCGTTGACCGGGGTGATCAGGAGGTGAAAGGGGGCGATGGAGAGGGGCAGGGCCATACCGTCGGCGTCGTGGTTCTGCTCGATGGCCGCGGTGAGGATGCGCTCGATGCCCATGCCGTAAGAGCCCATCACCGGCGTCACCTCGCGCCCGGAGGCATCCAGCACCCGCGCCCCCATGCTCTCGGAGTACTTGCGCCCCAGCTTAAAGATGTGGCCCACCTCAATGGCCCTGGAGACGCGCAGTGGGGCGGCGCAGTCCGGGCAGAGGTCGCCGTGGCGGACCACGCGCAGGTCGCGGTACTCGGCGGTGAAGTCGCGCCCGGGCGTGACGTGGCGCAGGTGATAGTCGTCGCGGTTGGCGCCGCTGATCATGTTGCGCCGCCCTTCCAGCGCCGTGTCGGCCAGCAGCCGCATCCCCGTCAGACCCACGGGGCCCACCGAGCCGGGCGCCGCCCCGGTGTGCTGGCACACCTCGTCGGGGTGGGCGGGCCGGAACAGGGGGTCGGCCAGCACTGCGGCCAGCTTGGTCTCGCTCAACTCGTGGTCGCCGCGCAGCAACACCACCACCGGCACGCCCCCGCTGATGTACACCAGCGACTTGATGTGGTCGGCTTCGGCCCGGCCGTCGAAGGCGGCCACCTCGGCGATGGTCCTTTTCTGCGGGGTGTGGAAGGGCTCCGGCGCCGCCTCCATCTCGGGATCCTGAACTGTGGGGACGCGCGAGAACGCCTTCTCCAGATTGGCGGCGTAGCCGCAGGCCACGCACTGCGCGATCCAGTCCTCACCCGCCTCCGACAGCACCATAAACTCCTGCGACTGCGTCCCGCCCATGGCCCCGGAGTGCGCCTCCACCACCGTGTACTTCAGCCCGCAACGGTCGAAGGCCCGGCAGTAGGCCTGGTGGTGCTTCCGGTAGCTGACGTCCAGGCCCGCCTCGTCACGGTCGAAGGAGTAGGAGTCCTTCATGATGAACTGGCGGACGCGCAGCAGGCCGGAGCGCGGCCGGGGCTCGTCGCGGAACTTGGGCTGAATCTGGTACCACATCTGGGGAAGCTGCTTGTAGCTGCGCACCTCGCCCCGGGCGATCAGGGTCATGACCTCTTCGTGGGTCATGCCCAGGCACATGTCCCGCTGGTTGCGGTCCTTCAGCCGGAACATGTTGTCGCCCATCGCCTCCCACCGCCCGCTCTCCTTCCAGATCTCGGCCGGGTGCAGCGCCGGGAGGTAGAACTCCTGCGCGCCGATGCGATCCATCTCTTCGCGCACGATCTGCTGGATCTTCAGCAGCGAGCGCTGCGCCAGGTACAGATAGCTGTAGACGCCGGCGCTCAGTTGCCGGATGTAGCCGGCGCGCAGCAGCAGCCGGTGGCTGGTGACCTCCGCGTCGGCGGGATTCTCCCGCAGCGTGGGGATGAAACACTGGCTCCAGCGCATGGAGTCTGCTCGCGTCCTCAGGGTAAACGGGTATTCTAGCACGCGCGCAACCAGAACCGCCGATGGGCGCCGATTGCGGCCGAGCAGGTGCCGCTGGCCGGTTGCCGCAAAGCTTTCAGCGATCGGCCGTCAGCCACACGCTGGGGCCGGAAGGTTGCAGGTGGCGGTCTCTGCTCAGATGTGGAGTTGCTGCGGCTGCCACCTGTTGCCTTGTAGTGGATCGGCGTCCATCGGCGTCCATCGGCGGTTCATTTTTCGCCGTCAACCCTGCTATAGTGGGCGGGCTTCCCGGAGGAACTGATGCCCCGCATTGTGCGCTGCGGCCTGATTCAGGCTTCCACGCCGCTCTCGGCCGACAAGCATTCGTTGGCCGCCATCAAGGAGGCCATGATCAAGAAGCACCGAAAGCTGATCGCGCAGGCGGCCAGGAAGAAGGTGCAGGTCCTTTGCCTCCAGGAACTCTTCAACGGGCCGTACTTCTGCGCCGAGCAAGACGCGCGCTGGTACCAGATGGCGGAGCCCGTTCCCGGCGGGCCGACCATCAAGGTGATGCAGAGGCTGGCAGGCCGGTACGGCATGGTGATGGTGGTGCCGGTCTACGAGGAGGAGATGACCGGCTTTTACTTCAACACGGCGGCGGTCGTTGACGCCGACGGCCGCTACCTGGGCAAGTACCGCAAGCACCACATCCCGCACTGCCATCCCGGCTTCTGGGAGAAGTTTTACTTTGCGCCGGGCGATGGGGGCTACCCGGTCTTCGCCACCCGCTACGCGCGGGTCGGCGTCTACATCTGCTACGACCGGCACTTCCCGGAGGGCGCGCGGGTGCTGGGCCTGAAGGGAGCCGAAATCGTCTTCAACCCTTCGGCGACCGTGACAGGCCTCTCCGAGCACCTGTGGGAGCTGGAGCAGCCGGCGCAGGCGGTGGCCAACGGCTATTTCGTCGGGGCCCTCAACCGCGTGGGACGCGAGGCGCCGTGGAATATCGGGGAGTTCTACGGCAAGAGTTATTTCTGCGATCCGCGCGGCCGCATCCTGGCGCAGGCCTCGCGCGACCGCGACCAGGTGCTGGTGGCCGACCTGGACCTGGACCAGATCCTGGAGGTGCGCAAGACCTGGCAGTTCTTCCGCGACCGCCGGCCGGAAACGTACGCGGCGCTGACGCGGCATTCGGCCAGCGCCGCAGCCTCGGACTAACAACAGGCTTCAGGCCACAAGCTTCAGGAAAGACGCGACAAAGCGGTGGCCTGCGGCCTATAGCCTGTAGCTTTGTTTATGAACAAAGACGAACTGCGCGAGAAACACCGGCGTTACTTGTTCCCCTCTCTGGCCCACTACTACAGCGAGCCGCTGTGGGCCGAGCGCGGCAGCATGCAGTACCTGTGGGACACTGAAGGGAATCGCTACCTGGACTTTTTCGGCGGCATCGTCACCATCAGCGTGGGCCACTGCAACCCGCGGCTGGTGGAGAAGGTGAACGCGCAGAACCAGAAGCTGCAGCACGCCTCCACGCTGCTGCCCAGCGAGGCCCTGGTGGCGCTGGCCGAGAAGATCGCCGGGATCACTCCCGGCGGGCTCACCCGCAGCTTCTTCACCAACAGCGGGACCGAGGCGAACGAGACCGCGGTGCAGTTGGCGCGCGTCCACACCGGGGCTTTCGAGGTGATTGCGTTGCGCCACGGCTACAGCGGGCGCTCGGCGCTGGCGCAATCGCTCACCGGGCAGAACACCTGGCGGCGGTCGCTGCCCATGGCCGTCGGGGTGGTCCACGCCCTGAACCCTTACTGCTACCGCTGCCCGTTGGGCAGAACCTACCCGGGCTGCGAGCTGGGCTGCGCTGGCGACGTGGAAGCCCTGATCCAGACGGCCACCTCTGGGCGCATCGCCGCCTTCCTGGCCGAGCCCATCCAGGGCCTGGGCGGCTTCATCACCCCGCCCCCGGAGTACTTCCGGATGGTCTTCAACATCGTGAAGAAGCACGGCGGCCTGTTTATCGCCGACGAGGTCCAAACGGGCTGGGGCCGCACGGGGAAGGCCTGGTTTGGCATTGAGCACTGGGAAGTGACGCCCGACATCCTGACTTCAGCCAAGGGCATCGCCAACGGCCTGCCCCTGGGGCTGACCGTGACCAGCAGCGAGATCGCGGGCAGCTTCCAGGGCTTGCAGATCTCCACCTTCGGCGGCAATGCCGTGGCCTGCGTGGGGGCCCGCGCCACCATCGAGGTGATCGAAGAGGACCGGCTGATGGACAACGCGCAGCAGGTCGGGGCCTACTTCCGGGAACGGCTGCTGGAGCTCCAGGACAAGCACCCGCTGATCGGCGAGGTCCGCGGCATGGGTCTGATGCAGGGCGTGGAGCTGGTGAAGGACCGCGGGAGCAAGGAGCCGGCCAGCCAAGAGATGGCGCAGTTGATGGAAGAGACCCGGCGGCGCGGCCTGCTGATGGGCAAGGGCGGCCTGTACGGCAACGTCATCCGCTTCTCGCCCCC
>CAYVGN010000076.1:8631-9966 GCA_964451215.1 uncultured Acidobacteriota bacterium | reverse complement strand
CTTCACCAGCACTACCAGGTTGTTGGTCCCGGCGCTTTCGCGGATCCCAATCATCAGCAGCACCGTGAGCACTACCACGATCAGGAAGGCGGGCAGGTTGAACCAGGCGCCGGTGAAGCGCCCGGCTTCCCAGACCGGGGCGCTCAGGTGCGGCGGCAGCGCGATGCCAAAGCCGCGCAGGACGCTGTTGAGGTAACCGGAAAAGCCCACCGCCACCGGCACGTTGCTGACGGCATACTCCAGGATCAGGTCCCAGCCGATGATCCAGGCAAAGATCTCGCCCAGGGTGGCATAGGAATAGGTGTAGGCGCTGCCGGCGATGGGGATCATGGAGGCCAGTTCGGCGTAGCACAGCGCGGCAAAGCCGCAGGCGATGGCGGTGAGCAGAAAGGAGAGGGCGATGGCCGGGCCGGCCCCAGGCCGCCCGTGCAGCGACAGCGCCTCCCCGCCGTGCAGCAGCAGGTCCAGCACCGGGGCGTGCAGAACGGACCGATACCGGAAGCTCTCGCCCGCCGCCGCCGTTCCGGTCAGGACAAAGATGCCGGAGCCGATGACCGCACCCACCCCCAGGGCCGCCATGCTCCACGGCCCCAGCGTCTTCTTCAGCCGGTGCTCGGGCTCCTCGGCGCGGGCGATCAGCAGGTCGATCGACTTGGTGCGGAGCAGTTGCGAAGCCACGATTGGAACCCGAGGTTTCCCTCCCTAGGGCCCGCCTTTAGTGCGGGCCGGTGGCCAGGGACGAGCGGCCCGGACCCCGCCCTGCGGGGCCGGGCCCTACGTGTTCTAGCGCCACTTCAGCGCCTCTTCGGAGCACCCGGGCCCTTCTTCTTCATCTTCCGCTTGCGGGAACCGCGCTCGGCGGTTGACTTCTGCTTCGGATGCTCGAGCCTGCGCCGTCGGCGCGCCTCGCGCCTGAGTCTCTTGCGCTCTTCTCTGGGGAGTCCTGTTGTGTGCATAAGTCGCTCTGCCTGCTGCCTGCTGCCGACTACCGACTACACTTTTTCCAGTCGCGCGTACTTCTCGACGAGCTTGCGCAGGCCGTAGCCCGGGAAGGAAACGGTGACCTTGGCATCGTCGCCTTGGCCCTCGCGGCGCAGGATCAACCCCACGCCGTACTTGGCGTGCCGGACGCGCTGCCCCAATTGGAACCCGGGTGCCGAAGGCTTGGGCTTCACTTCGGCCCCGTGCGCCTGCGGCGGCGATTTTAGCGGCAGGGGCACGCCGCGCGCCGCAAAAAACTGGGCGATGTTCTCCAGCGAATTGTACACCTCGCCGCTGTAGGCCACACGCCTCCGCCGGCGCTCGAGCTCGAGCATCGGCCTCGACTTTCTTCAA
>CAYVGN010000076.1:0-8621 GCA_964451215.1 uncultured Acidobacteriota bacterium | reverse complement strand
GAAGAGCTCGCTCTCCAGCAGTTCCGCCGGGACTTCCGAGAGGAAGCGGGAAGGTTCGCTGGGGTCCAGCGACTCGGTTCCATAACGGCGGCGATAGTCAGCGCGGGTCAGGATCAGGCGCTGTTGCGCCCGGGTCATGCCCACGTAACAGAGCCGCCGCTCCTCTTCCAGCGCCGCTTGCGAGGCCATCGAGCGGCTGTGCGGAAACACCCCTTCCTCCAGGCCCACGATGAACACCACCGGAAACTCCAGGCCCTTGGCGGCGTGCAGGGTCATCAGGCTGACGCGGGCGCGCTCGTCGTAGTCGTCGGCCTCGGTGACCAGCGCAGCGTGGTCCAGGAAATCGGAGAGCGTCTCGCCGCGCTCGCCGGCGTCCTGGGCGGCATTCAGCAGTTCCTGGATGTTCTCCACCCGGCTGAAGGCCTCCGGCGTCCCCTCCTCTTCCAGGATCTGGAGGTAGCGGGTGCGGTCGAGGATGGCGCGGAGCAGGTCGGTGACGGGAGCGCCGGCCTGGGCCAGCGCCACCAGGTCCTCGCCCAGGCGGCGGAACTCGGAAACGGCCGCGTGCGCACGGGTGGCGAGGACCTGGTCGCGCAGCGCGCCCTCCAGCGCGTTCCACAGCGACAGGCTGTTCTCCAGCGCGTAGCGCTCCAGGCGCTCAGTTGTGCCCTTGCCGATGCTGCGCGGCGGGGTGTTGATGATCCGCAGCAGCGCCAGCGAGTCCTCGGGGTTGCGGGCCAGCTTCAGGTAGCTGATCAGGTCCCTGATTTCGGCTCGCTCGTAGAAACTGAAGCCGCCCACTATGTGGTAGGGGAGGGCGTAGCGGCGCATGGCCTCTTCCAGCAGGCGCGACTGGGCGTTCATGCGGTAGAGCACGGCCACCCGCCCCTCGGGGCTCTCCCGGAGGCACCGCGAGATCTGGTCGGCCACGAACAGCGCTTCGTTCTCGCCGTCCGGCGCCTCGTAGAGCCCGAGGGCCTCGCCTTGCGGGTTCTCCGTCCACAGCGTCTTGCCCTTGCGGGCCACGTTGTGGGCAACCACGGCGCCGGCGCCGGCCAGGATGGCCTTGGTGGAGCGGTAATTCTGCTCCAGGCGGATGGTGCGCGCCTCGGGGAAGTCCTTCTCGAACTCCAGGATGTTGCGCAAGTCGGCGCCCCGCCAGCCGTAAATGGACTGGTCCTCGTCGCCGACCACGCAGAGATTGCGGTGCAGGCGAGTGAGATGCCAGACCAGCTCGTACTGTATGCGGTTGGTGTCCTGATACTCGTCCACCAGCACGTGGCGGAAACGGCGCGTGTACTTGTCGGCCGTCTCCGGGCTGGTGGCCAGCAGGCGCAGCCCGTCGAGCAGCAGGTCGTCGAAGTCCAGGGCGTTGGCGCGCCGCAGGGCCTGCTGGTAGCGCTCGTAGATGACCGCCACCTGCTCGCTGCGCGGGTCCGAGGAGTTGGCGTAGAACTGCTGGGGCGTAATGCCGTGGTTCTTGGCGTGGCTGATGCGGGCCAGCACGCCGCGCGCCGGCGCCACCCGTTCCTCCAGGCCCAGCTCCTTCATCACCTTCTTCACCACCGCTGCCTGGTCGTCCTCGTCATAGATGGTGAAGTCGCGGCGAATGCCGGCGGCCGGGCCGTCGCGGCGCAACAGGCGCACACACAGCGAGTGGAACGTGGAGATCCACGGCTGCGGCCCCCCGCGCCTCCCCAGCAGCGCCCGCACCCGTTGCCGCATCTCGTCGGCGGCCTTGTTGGTGAAGGTGACCGCCAGGATGTTCTGGGGCGCCACGCCTTCGCAGTCAATCAGGTAGGCGATCCGGTAGGTAATGACCCGCGTCTTGCCGCTGCCCGCCCCGGCCAGCACCAGCAGCGGGCCGGCCGTCGCCATCACTGCCTGGCGCTGCCGCTCGTTCAGGTCGTCCAAGAGAGGCATGAAAGCTCATTCTAGCAAAGCGGCACGGCGCGGCGAGGCGGGGCTAGGTTGGAGCGCGAACTGCGCCACTTGCCGCCTGGGCCTGCCTGGACCGCCGCCTGGTGCAAGCGGAGCGTACGTCGCCGCTGGGGACTCTGGCCCGAGGCGGGCGGTCAGCGCTGCTGGCCCGCGGTCTGCGACGACTCCAGTTTCTCGCGAGGGGGACGCAGGTCCACAAACCGGACCCGACAGTCCGGGCAGCGATAGCCGTGGCCGCCCAGCGCCGTGAGCAGCAAATCCCCGAGCCTTCTCGGTACCCGGCCGCGCGAGATCACTTGCACCCGAGTGCACTGGCAGCGAGGGCAGCAGGCAAAAGGCGGGCGCTTCCCGAAGAAGAATCGCTGCCCGCAAGCCCGGCACCGGTAGGCCTTGAGGAAGGGCACCCAACGTTCCCAGCCGCGCCGGTGGGAACGCCTTGGATCAGGCTGAAAGCACTTTGGGCAGTGCACTCGTGAGAATCCCCTTGCCAGTCGAACGCCAAAGTCTAGCAAAAGCGTCTGACCAAAATAACAAGCATCGGGCCCTCCGGGCTCCGCGAGGCCGTTAACAAAGTAGTTACTACCCGGAGCGGAGGTGCGCCAGGGAAAAAGCAAAAAACACCTTGACGCAGAAACGCGGCCGTTGGCAGAATGGAGCCCCAACAAGGAGGGCTGCTCATGTCGTTGCGCGTTGCGCTCGCCGTTTGTGTGTTTCTGGCGGCCGTCACTTGCCAGGCAGGCAATGCTTTGCCGCTGGGCTCATTAGCGTCGTCAGGAACGGTGAGAGTTTCCGGCGTTTCGGTTCCCAGCGGAACGGTGGTCTTCGCCGGTGACACGATCGAAGCCGAGCAGAGTAGTGCGGTCGTCACTCTGCGCGAAGGCGATTCGGTGGTGTTGGGAGTGAACGCCAGCGTCCGGGTTTCCCAAGCGGAGAACGGCCGGGCGATTGAGCTGCTCAGGGGCATGTCGCGTGTGCAGTTGCACTCCAGAGACGTGCGCCTGGTGGCGTCCAACTGGACACTACAGCCGGATCTACGGACGGGGCGCGCGACGGCTGACGTGGTGCGAACCAGCGAAGGCACGGTCAGCCTGAATGTTCGGGATGGCGCGCTGGTGGCGCGGAATTCTGCGGGCAAACGGGTGCTGGTGGCGTCCGGGCGTCCGGCGCTGTTGCCGGCGGCGGCGCTGCCGTCTCCGGCCGGCCCGCAGGCGGGCGCCGGGTCTGGGAACAAGTCCAAGGGGGCGCTGGTTGGCGCCTACGTGATTGGCGCGGCAGCGATCGCCTTCGGTGCAGCCGCGCTGGCCACCGAGGATGATGAGGACGAACAGGCGCGCGCGGCTGCGGCGACGGCGCAGCAGCAAGCGACGGCGGCCCAGACGCAAGCGGCGGCGGCAGCGGCCGCGGCGGCGACGGCCCAGACGCAAGCGGCGGCGGCAGCGGCCGCGGCGGCGACGGCCCAGGCGGCGGCGGCAGCGGCCCAGGCGGCGGCAGCGGCGGCGGCGGCGCAGATCCAGACGCTGACAACGGCGAACGCCGCCTTGCAGGCGCAGGTCAACACCCTGATCGGGCAAGTAGCTGCCCTCCAGAGCTTCGTCCAGGCGCAGGCCCCGTTGCTGCAGCAACTGGCCGGCCTGCTGGCCGAGCTGCAAGCCGCTCAATCGCAACTGGTGGCAATCCAATCCCAAATCAACCAGTTGGTCACGATCCTGGCAACCCGGCCGCTCACAGCGGACGAGCAACTGCAACTGGCTGGCTTGCAGGCACAGCAGTCCGATTTGTCCTCGAAAATCGGCCGCTTGACTTCGTCGCTGCTCGGCATCATCGAGAAGATCCAAGGGGTCTCGCCGAGTAGGCCTTAGCCCTTGGCGGGCATGATCTTGCGGGTTCTCTGTGTGGCCGCCGCTGCTGCTTACGCAGCAGCGGCGGCTTTTCAATTTTATGGGGACTGGCTGCTGAGCCGCCCCAGCCACGAGAATCTCTCTCGCGGTGTCCGCTGGCATTCCGGCAACTCCCAATTCTGGACCGCCTACGGTCGCTACTGGCTCTTCGCTCCGGACGGCACCCAGCCCGACAAGGCGGTGGAAGCTTACCGGCGGGCGATTGGCCTGAATCCGTTCAACCCGGCGAGCTGGGACGGGCTGGCGACCGCTTATTTGCAGTTGGCGGACCAGCCGAAAGCCGAGGCCGCGCTACGCGGCGCGGTGGCCGTGTTGCCCCACTCGCCGCGCGCCGGCTGGCGCCTGGCCAACTTCCTGCTGTTACAGGGACGCCACCGCGAAGCGCTCCCGGCGCTGCGGGTTGCCGCCGCTGCCGACCGCAACCTCCGGGCGGTGGTGTTCGACCTTGGCTGGAAGATCCTCGGTGACCCTGCCGATGTCCTGCGCCAACTGGTGCCGGTTGAGCCGGAGGCCCGCGCCGACTACCTGACTTTTCTCATGGGCCGGGGCAAGCTGGTCGAAGCCTACGATGTCTGGCGCGAAATCCACGGATGGGTTGCCGCCACCGGCTCGCGCCTCGGCTACAACTACACCGAGGCCCTCGCCTGGGCCGGTCGGGGACAGGAGGCGGCGCGCGTGTGGGAGCAGTTGCAGGCGGACTTGGGCTTGTCCGTCCCCAAGCCTGAGGGCGAGCTCATCTGCAACGGCGACTTCGAGACGGAAATCCAGAACGCCGGCCTGGATTGGCACCTCGATAGTGGGGCGGGCTGGAAGATTTCCCTGGACAACTTCGTGCTGCAGAATGCCTCCCGCTCTTTGCGGGTGGCTTTCGAGGGAACGGCCAACCCCGACTTTGCCGCCGTTTGGCAGCTCGTTCCGGTGGAACCGAACCAGCAGCACCTCTTCCGCGGTTACCTCAAGACTGACTCAATCACCACCGACCAGGGCGTGTTCTTTGAAGTGAGAGCGACCGGGGTCCCCGCCCAGGAGAGTTTCATCCTCTCGACTCCGGTGCGGACCGGCACCAACCCGTGGACCGAGGAACGCCTGGCGTTTCGAACCGGGCCCAACACGCGCGTGGTCGCTCTCTATCTCCGGCGGCGCGTCAGCTCCAAATTCAACAACAAGATCCAGGGCAAGGTCTGGATCGACAATCTCTCGATTCAAAAACAGTGAGGCCCGGTTCCCGGCTGCTCCGCCTGGGCAGCAAAGGCTGGCCTCCGGCGCGCCTGGCTGGAACGTTTCGTTTTGATACTCGCTAACCTGGCCTGCCACCCAGCCTGGAAAGAGAGTTCGCTGTCGTTTGAGGCAGCCCCTTGTTTCTCAAGCAGGTGGGAGCCCCAGAGGAAGGGAGCCGCTGGCACAGCAATTGCGGACCTAGTTGGCATGCCCGGTACCCATGCGATCGCCGCCGCCCTGGCACTGGCCGATTACCTGGAGACCTATACAAACGACATCCGGCTGGAGAACATCTTGCGCCTGGCCGAAGCCCTGGAGCCTTTCTCCAACGGCCGCCCGGCGGTGCTGTCGCCGAAGGATCTTGCTGACCTTCTGGAGAAGCTGCCCCCGGATGTGGTGGATGGGCTCCAGGCTGGGCCGGAGAAGCGTGCTCGCTGGTAGCAGCCGCATGGGGCTTGCCCGGCCCGCCTGCCGTCCGAAACCTGAAAGCTGATAGCTCATAGCTATCTGATAGAATCCTGCTATGGTCAGCCTACAGTTCCTTGGTGCGGCCGGCACGGTGACTGGTTCCAAGCACCTGTTGCAGTTCGGCGGGGAACAAGAACTGCTGGTGGATTGCGGGCTCTTCCAGGGGCCCAAGCAGTGGCGGCTGAAGAACTGGGAACCGTTGCCGGTGCCCGCCGCCAAGCTGGAATGGGTGGTGCTGACCCACGCCCACCTGGACCACTGTGGCTGGCTGCCGCGGCTGGCGGCCAGCGGCTTTCGCGGCCCGGTCTTCTGCACCTCGGGCACCGCCGAGCTGGCCCGTATCCTGCTCCCCGACTCCGGCCACCTGCAAGAAGAAGACGCCGAGCACGCCAACATGAAGGGCTTCAGCAAGCACACGCCGGCCCTGCCCCTTTATACGGAACAGCAGGCTCTCGACGCGCTGCCGTTGCTTACGGAGCGGCCCCTGGGGTCACCGTTCGAACTCAGTCGCGGCATCTCTGTGCGCTTCCGCCGCGCCGGGCACATCCTGGGATCGAGCTTCGTGGAGCTGAGCGCCAACGGCCGCAGGGTGCTGTTCAGCGGCGACATGGGACGGCTGGATTCGGAGACGGGCGGCCCCTCGGCCCCCGTGGAAACCGACTACCTGGTGCTGGAGTCCACCTACGGCAACCGCCTGCACCCGGCTGACGACCCGCGGCCCCAACTGGCCCGCATCGTCACGGAAACCGCGCGGCGCGGCGGCAGCGTCATCATCCCGGCCTTCGCCGTGGAGCGCACCCAAAAGCTGCTGTTCCTGATGAAGGAGCTGATGGAGGAAGCGGCGATGCCTCGCCTGCCTGTTTACTCTGACAGCCCCATGGCTATCGAGGCGTTACAGGTCTTCCTGCGCCACCAGGATGAGTTCGACCAGGAGACCCGCGGCCTGATCGAGAAGTACGGTTCCCCGATGAAGTGGCCGGGGTTCCACTTCGCCGCCCGTCGCGAAGAATCGGTCAAGATCAACCAGTGCCGTATGCCGATCGTGATCGTCTCGTCGAGCGGGATGGCGACCGGCGGGCGTATCCTGCACCACCTGGCGCAGCGGCTGCCCGACCCGCGCAACACCGTGGTCTTCGTGGGATTTCAGGCGGAGGGCACCCGCGGCCAGGCGATCCAGAGCGGCCGGCCCACGGTTAAGATCCACGGCATCGAGGTGCCCGTAAGGGCGCGGGTGGAGACGCTGGGCCAGTTCTCCGACCACGCTGACTACCAGGAGATGCTGGCCTGGCTGAAGCAGTTCAGCCGTCCGCCCGGCCGCACCTTCCTGGTTCACGGCGAGCCCCACTCCGCCGAGGCCCTCCGCGACCGCATCGCCTCCCAGCTCGGGTGGGACGTCCACATCGCCCGGTACCTGGAACGCGTCGAGCTCCGGTAGCGCATAGCTTCAGCCCGGGCCGCAGCTCCGGGCGGCGGGATTTCAGACAGGCGGGGATGGCTGTGCCGCTAAATCGCCGGGCGTTCCTCGTCGCTTTCGTCGACAAACAGGTCGATGGCCCGCGCCGCTTCCTCGGGCAGGACCTCAGCCGGGATCTCCTCGGGCACGGCCAGGTCGGTGGAGAGCCGCAGTTGTCGGTAGTACTCCATGCCGGTGCCGGCCGGGATCAGCCGGCCCATGATCACGTTTTCCTTCAGGCCGCGCAGGTGGTCCACCTTGCCGGAGATGGCCGCCTCGGTGAGCACGCGCGTGGTTTCCTGGAAGGAAGCCGCCGAGATGAAGGAGTCTGTGGAGAGGGAGGCCTTGGTGATGCCCATCAGCAAGGGCCGGCCGATGGCGGGCTTGCCGCTGCGCGCCACCACTCGCTCGTTCTCGTCGGCGAACTTGAAGCGGTCCACTACTTCCTCCAGCAGCAACTCGGTGTCGCCCACCTCCTCCACTTTCACCCAGCGCATCATCTGGCGGACGATCACCTCGATGTGCTTGTCGTTGATGTTGACGCCCTGCAGGCGGTAGACCTCCTGGATCTCGTTGACCAGGTAGTCCTGGGTCTTCTTCTCGCCCAGCACCGCCAGGATGTCGTGGGGGTTAAGGGGGCCGTCCATGAGGGGCTCGCCGGCCTTGACGCGCTCGTTCTCCTGCACGCGGACGTGAACGCCGCGCGGCAGCAGGTACTCGCGCTCGCTGGAGTCGTCGGCCACCACCAGGATCTTGCGCTGGCCCTTGGTAATGTCGCCGTAGCGGACGGTGCCGTCAACTTCGCTGATGACGGCGGGGTCCTTGGGCCGACGGGCCTCGAACAGCTCCACCACGCGCGGCAGGCCGCCGGTGATGTCCTTGGTCTTGGTGGTCTCGCGGGGGATCTTGGCCAGCACGTGGCCGGGGTGCACCTCATCGCCGTCCCTCACCATCAGGTGGGCGCGTGACGGCATCAGGTACTTCTTGGTGACGCGGTGCTTCTCGTTGCGGATCTCGACGGTGGGCTGCAGCCGCTCGTCGGGCGAATCGGTGACGACCCAGCGCGACAGGCCGGTTATCTCGTCCACCTCCTCGTCCAGGGTGATGCCTTCCTCGAGGTCGCGGAAGTGGGCGGTGCCGCCCGCCTCGGTGAGGATGGAGAAAGTGTAGGGGTCCCACTCCACCAGCACCTGGCCCAGGGTGACCGGCTGGCCGTCCTCGACCTTCAGCCGGGCGCCGTAAACTACGGAGTAGTGCTCCTTCTCCCGCCCCTTCTCATCCACGATGGTGATGGCGCCGTTGCGGTTCATGGCGATGAGCAGGCCCCCCTGGGAGCGCACGGTGGCCAGGTTCTGAAAGCGGACGAAGCCGTTGTTGCGGGCCTCCAGCGTGGATTGCTCGGTGACGCGGGTGGCCGTTCCCCCGATGTGGAAGGTGCGCATGGTGAGCTGGGTGCCGGGCTCGCCGATGGACTGGGCGGCGATGACCCCCACCGCCTCACCGATCTCCACCATCTTGCCGCTGGCCAGGTTGCGGCCGTAGCACATGGCGCAAACGCCCCGGCGCGCCTCGCAGGTCAGCACCGAGCGGATCTTCACCCGCTCGATGCCGGCCGCCTGGATGGCGTTGGCCAGGTCCTCGTC
>CAYVGN010000075.1:0-9977 GCA_964451215.1 uncultured Acidobacteriota bacterium | reverse complement strand
CGCCGCTCTAACCCCTTTTGTTCCTGTTAGTTAGACGGGAGCAAGTTTGATGGGCTGCAAACATGATGCGTAAGCCCGGCCTGGGACTGGTGCACTGACCCGTACACTGCAATAGATCCGCACGAAGCTATAGCACGCCACCGGGGAGCTCCACCGTTGCCCCTCAGGGTTAACCTGTGGCGCTCTGCAGAGCCGGTGCCGATGTGGCGGAGCTGCGGGTCTCCAAACGTGACCTGATAGAACCGGGCGACAATCCGTGATGGGTGACAGGTTCCGGCGCCCTCGTCGGCGGAGGTCTCGCACGCTTTTACCAATTCGGCGTACTCCGCCTCCGCGCCAAACGCATGCACGTTTCGTCCAGTTCCCGGCACTCAACCTAGAGGCCGCGCATCCGCTCGCTCGGCAGAGGTTGGCAATGCTGGCCGGCAGTCCCCGACGGTGTCATGATCCTATCGCGGCGCACTCTGGTCATGCGCTCTGCGCTACCCGTACCGGTTCCTTCCACCCAGGGGGGTACGCGCATCAGAGCAGAAAAGATCGGCAGATCGCCCGTAGAGCCCACGGCGTTGACGCGCCTGTGCGCGCCGAAATACACTGGGAAGATGCGTGTCGGGGGGCAGCGGCGCAATCCGCTCTCTGTTTGCGCGGGGGTGTTGCTCACGGCCGGCATCCTATGGGGCGCGTACCTCCCGGCCCAGCAGGCCGCCACCACGGATAGCACGCTGCCGTTGTTTGTGGTGATGGCGGCCGTCAATGCGGCCGGCTACGATGCGGACCTTGACTCCCCCTACAACAGCCCGGTTCGCAAGCAGGTGCGGCAGGCGATTGCGGCCGCCAATCCGGTGAGCCTTGCCGCTTTGCGCAACTTTTACGCCGAGCACCGCAACCCCAGCCCGGCCCGCGACCTCAGCCAGTGGATCTCCTTTGCCCTGTTGATCGGTGGTCCGCCCGACTTCCCGTTCCGCGTCAAGGAGCCGGAGCTGCCCCCGGAAGTTTCGGCGCTTCGCGACCTCCGGCCGCTACTGGCTGCCTTCTACCGGGAGGCCGGGCTGGAGCAGCTCTGGGAGAAGCAGCGGCCGGCCTATGAGCAGGAATTGTCGCGCTACGACGAGGGGCTGGCGCAGGTGATGCTGGAGGTGAACGGCTACCTGCGCATTACCTCCTCAGGATTTCTGGGCCGCGACTTCTCAATCTACGTGGACCTGCTGGGAGCGCCGGGGCAAGCCAATGCCCGCAGCTTCGGGCCGGACTATTACGTGGTTCTCAGCGTCGCCCCGCAGCTCCAACTGGAGGAGGTGCGTCACGGCTACCTGCACTACGTGCTGGACCCGATGGCGGGCAAGTATGCCGCCCTCATCCGCAGCAAGGCCGACCTGGGACTGTTCGCCGAGGAAGCGCCGGCGCTCGACCCGGTGCTCCGGCAGGACTTCCGGCGGCTACTCAGCGAGTCGCTGATCCGCGCGGCCGAGGTGCGCCTGTCCCGCGGATCGCCGGCGGCCAAAATGCAACGCGTCGAGGACCTGCTGGGTGAGGGTTACGTCCTGGTTCCCTACTTCTTCGAGGCGCTGGCGAGGTTTGAACAGCAGGAAGCCGGGATGCGCATCTACTACCCGGAGATGCTGGAAAAGATGGAGATGCGCCAGGAGCAGAAGCGGCTGGCCAAAGTTACATTCCGGCCCGCCGCGGACTCGGGCGGCGGCGCGCCGCACTTGCCGGCGCTGGCCCCGGCAGAGGTGGGGCCGCGGACGGCGGCCAGCGCAGCTCCCACCGGCGTCCCAACCGGCGTCCCGCTCGCTCTCTCGGAAGAGGAGAAACTTATCGCTCAGGGGGAGGATGCGCTAGCCCGTCTGGACCTGGCCGGGGCCCGCCAGTCGTTTCAAGCCGCACTGGACAGGAAGGGCGCCTTGCAGGGACGCGCCATCTACGGGCTGGCGCTGGTCGCCAGCCAGGAGAAGCAGCCCGAGGTGGCCAAGACTTACTTCCAGCAGACGCTGCTGCTGGCCAACGAGCCGCGGCTGCTGGCCTGGGCCAACATTTATCTTGGCCGGATTTTCGACATGGAGCAAAATCGCGAATTGGCGATCAAACACTACCGGCAGGCGCTGGAGGCCGGAGCCGAGGAGCCGGCGGCCCGAGCGGCGGCCGAACGCGGCCTGAGGGCACCCTTCCGCCGCGAGGCAACCGGGAAGGAGCCGGGGAGCGGCCCCAAGAGCGATCCCTGATCTTGGAGCGCCGGCCTTCCTGCCACCGGATGCCGCGGCGTTGCGTCGCCAGGGGAACAGGATCGGCCCGGAGAGCCCCCAGGGGGATTTAGAGACAAGGAGAGCAGCACCCCATGAAACGGATCTTGATCACAGTGGCGGCCCTGACCCTGGCCGCCGGAATCATGGCCGCCCAAACCCCGCAGCAGCCGCCTGCGGCGCAGCAACCGCAGGCCGCGCCTGCGCCCAAGAAGCAGCCGCAGGCCAAGACCAAAGAGGAATACGACGCCCTCCAGAAGCTGGGCGATCCCTCACTCACCCCCGACCAGAGGATCGTGCAGGCTGAGGAGTTCCTGGTGAAGTTCCCCGACAGCGAGCTGAAGGCGATCGTGTATCGGCTGGAGATGCAGGCCTACCAGCAGAAGAACGACTTCCTCAACATGAAGGAGACCGGCGAGAAGGCACTCAAGGAAGACCCGAACGACGCCGTCACGCTGATCCTGCTGGCCAGCGCCATCCCGGAGCGCACGCGCGAGAACGACCTGGACAGGGACCAGAAGCTGGCCCAAGCCGAGGACTATGCCAAGCGGGCGCTGGTGGCCGTGGACAAGCTGGAGAAGCCGAGCCCGCAGATGCCCGACGCCGACTGGGAAAAGGTGCGCAACGACGCGCGGGCCCAGAGCTACGCAGCACTGGGCCTGGTGGCTTTACAGCGCAAGCAGTACCAGACGGCCGAGGAGGCGTTCAAGAAAGCGGTGGACATGCAGAGCCAGAAGGACCCGGTGGTGTTCTGGCGGCTGGGGCTGGCCTACGAGTTCACCAAGAAGTACGAACAGGCCCGGGAGGCCTTCAAGCAAGCGGTGGATCTGGGGGGCGTACAGGCCGGGGGCCGGGACCTGGCCAAGGAGGAATTGCAGCGCGTGGAGGAGTTCCTGAAGAAGCGGCAGAGCGGCGCGGCCGGGACCGGCACCACGTCGCCGCCCGCCGGCAATCCGCCGCGGCCTTGAGCCGCACAGATCAGGGAGGGTCGGCGGGCCGGCGCGACCGGGCGGTGGTTGGCAGCCGCCGTTTCCAGGGGCGGGTTAAGCTGCCGCCACGCGGTCCCTGGCCCCGGCCGGGAAACGTGGGAGACCTGTGTGAGTTGGAGAGAGCCGTGGGGCACTCCTTTGCCCGCCGCGACCTGCTGGTGCAGGCCCTGACTCACAGTTCTCATTCCCACGAGCGCAGCGGTGCCCTCTGCCACAACGAGCAACTGGAGTTCCTGGGGGACGCGGTCCTGGGGCTGCTGGTGAGCCGGGAACTGGTGGAGCGGTTCCCAACCTACTCGGAGGGACAGCTCTCGAAGATGAAGGCGCACCTGGTCAGCGCCTCGCACCTGTTCTCGGTGGCCAGCGGGCTCAACCTGGGTGAGTTCCTGCAACTGGGGCGGGGTGAGGAAAGGAGCGGCGGGCGCCACAAGCGGGCTTTGCTCGTCAACGCACTGGAGGCGCTGATCGCGGCCCTGTACCTCGACGCCGGGCTGGAAAAAACCCGCGCCATCGTACACCGCATCGTGCTCGAGGGGTGGCTGGAGTGCGGGATCGAGGCATTCCCCTTCGCTGATTTCAAGTCGGCGCTGCAAGAGTACCTGCAGGCTTCACGCCGCAACCAGCCGCGCTACATGGTGGTCAGCGAGCGGGGCCCCGAGCACCGCAAAACCTTCACCGTTGAGGTGCGCCTGGGGAAGGAGTTCACCGGGCGGGCCGAGGGGCCAACCAAGAAGATGGCGGAACAGGAAGCAGCCCGGGCAGCGCTGCTCCATTTCCGCGCGCTCCAGCAGCAGGCCGCTGAGCCCGGCCGGGAGGCGTCGGAAGCCGGGGTAGCTCCCGAATGCAGGCCGGGTCCTGCGGATGAAAACCCCGAGGCCCAAGAAGAGGAGACAGCGGCCCGCATGGAAGAGCTAACAGGAGATGGGGAAGACTAAGACCGAGGCAAACGCACAGACGGCGGCGCCGGCAGTGGAAACTTCTGCAGCGGCCGCGGAGAAAAAATCCACCCTCCGCGAATACTTCGAGTCGCTGGTGGTGACGGTGATCCTGGCCCTGTTCGGCACCACCTTCGCCATTCAGGCGTTCAAGATCCCCTCCAGCTCCATGGAGGACACCCTGCTGATCGGCGACCACCTGATGGTGGACAAGCTGGCCTATGCGCCGCACGGCGCGTTGACGGAGAAACTGCTCCCCTACGAGCAGATCCACCCGGGCGACATCATCGTCTTCAAGTACCCGGTCGATCCGGGCACGCACTTCGTCAAGCGCGTGATTGGGATGCCCGGCGACCGCCTCAGACTGGTGCACAAGCGGCTCTACCGCAACGGCCACCTGGCCGACGAGGGCTACGTGGTGCACAAGATGCCCAACCTCGATGAGTACCGGGACAACTTCCCGGCTGCCGCGCCCGTCTCCGTCTTTGCGGCCTGGGCCGACGCCCTGCCCGACTACGTTCAGGACGGGTGGCTGGTAGTGCCCCCGCAGCATTACTTCGTCATGGGGGACAACCGCGACTTTAGCTCCGACAGCCGCTATTGGGGCTTCGTGCCCGCCCAGAACGTCATCGGCAAGCCGGTGCTGATTTACTGGTCGCTGGAGAGCACCAGCGCCGACTACCGTTTCAGCAGCGCCTGGGACCGCGCCCTGAGCATCGCCCGGACGGTGGTTGAGTTCCCGCTCAAGACCCGCTGGCGCCGCATGTTCCTCCTGATCCGCCCCCGCGCCGGCTAGGCTTCTCGGGAAGCTGCGCACTGTGCCACACTGCCACGACCCACACCACCTTCCCCGCCACCCGGTAGAAGAACCGGTACGGGGGAAGGATGACCTCGCGGTAGGGGAGATCGGGAAACTCCGGCACCAGCCGCCCTGACCGCGGGAAGCGCTCGAGCTGGCGCAACGCCTTTTCCGCGCGTTCCCGGAAACGGCGGGCGGCCACGGGATCGTCGCTTCGAATGTAGCCAACCGCTGCCAGGAACTGCGCCCGACCCGAAGGGGTGAATCGAAGCTCCAACTCAGTCCATCGCGAGCAACCTGTCCGCCTCTGCCAGGACACTGGCGAGGTCGTGCCCCTTCCCCTGCGCAATCTCCCGCTCCCCACGGGCCAACAGGCGCAACAGCTCGCGCTCGTGCTCTCTTTGCTCGTAAGCTTCAACGCTCAGCATGACGGCGGCCGCGCGGCCTCGCTGGGTGATCACAACGGGCTGTTGGGAGGTGCGAAGACGCTTGAGGGCGGCCGCCGCGTCCTGGCGGAGGTCGGTGACCGGAATGATATCGGTGACCCTCGGCATGTGAAGTACCTTCAAACGGTACGTTAAACAGTACATCGAACCGGGTCTCGGAAGCAACCCGAGTCGCCTTTCCTTGTGCCCCAGCGTGTAGCCCGGCCGTGCACCAAAGTTCAACACGTGTGTGTAGACCACCGTGGTCTCGACGTCCTTGTGTCCGAGGAGCTCGTGGACTGTCCCGGTGTCGGAGACCGACGACTGCCCAGCCCAGACTCACCAACTATCGGATGCCTATCCTACGCAGCAGGTGGACGGCCGATTGAAGTATGATGATGCGGTTCCGTCCAACGTTCCACGTTCAAGGTTGGGGCGCCTGAGCGTTGGCGATCCAGCGTTGGACGTTAAACGTGGAACGAACAGATGCGGGGTGCGCGCACCATCCTGGCAGTAGCGGCAGCGGCGCTGGCCGCGGCCCTGCTGCTCCCCTTCCTGGTCAACGTCAACCTGTTCCGTGCCCAAGTCACGCGGGCGCTGGGAGCGGGGCTGGGGCGCCCGGTCGAGGCGGCCAGCATTCGTCTCAAGCTGCTTAGCGGCCCGGGCTTCGACCTCCGGAACGTCACCATCGGTGAAGACCCGGCGTTCGGCATCGAGCCGTTCGCCCGCATGCCGACGCTGCGCGCGACCGTGCGCCTGCGCTCGTTGTGGACCGGCCGTCTGGCCTTCTCCTCGCTGGTCTTCGTGGAACCCAGCGTGAACCTGGGGCGCAACGCCGCAGGGCGCTGGAACGTGGAAAGCCTGGTGGCCCGCGCCGGCGGCGGCTCGCGCCTGTTGGCGGCTCCACCATACCTGGAGCTGCAGGACGCCCGCGTCAACTTCAAGTGGGGCGACATCAAGAGCGTTTTCTTCCTTTCGGACGTGGACGCGGCGCTGTTTTCCACCGACGGCGGGCTCCGCAGGCTGCACCTGCGTCTGACCGGCTCGCCGGCGCGCACCGACCGGACGCTCACCGAGGTGGGCGAACTGCGGGCCGAAGGATCGTTTGGGCCGATTTCTGCGGCAGCTTCGGGCGCGCCTCCGACCTTGCGCATGCAGGTGGAGCTGCGGGACGCCTCCCTGGCCGACCTGCTGGTACTGGCCTCCGGCGCCGAGCGCCAGATCCACGGCGTCCTGGACCTGCGAGCTGTCCTGGAGGGGGAGCCGGCCGCGCTGCGGGCCAGCGGCGCCGTCCGCTTCTACGACCTGCACCGCTGGGATCTGTTGCCATCCGACGCCCGGTCTGCGTTCGACCTGCGCTTTGAGGCCTTGCTGGACGCGCCGGCTCGCCGCCTTCGCCTCTCCAGACTGGAAGCCGCGCTGGGCGCCGGGCAACTGGAAGGCGCGGGTGAGGTCGCTCACCTGCCGGATCGTCCCTCCTATCACTTTGAGTTCCGGTTTTCCGGTGCACGGGCCGCCACGGTGCTTGGCGCGGCACGCCATTTCGCCTCCCGGCCTCCGCGCACCCTGCGGCTGGGCGGAACGCTGAGTGGGGAGCTGGCCGTTCACGGTCCGCCGCTGGTGCTGGGAGGCTTTGTGACCGGCCGCGATCTCGACCTGCAAGATGCCGCCTTGCCCCGTCTGCGGGCGCCGGAAGCCCGGGCCGAAATCGCTGGCACAGCGCTGAAACTCCAGCCGGTGTTGTTGGAACTGGGGCGGGGGCAGAACCTGACGCTGGCGGCCGAGTGGGACTGGGACAAGGGCCACGGCGAGTTCTCTGTGGCGGGCCGCGACCTGCCGCTGCGCGGCCTGATCCCGCTGCTGGACGTGGCCGGCTTCAACCCTTTCCCGAATGTCGGCCCGCAGCTTGCCGAGGGGCGGGTGGCGCTCAACCTTCGCGCCGAAGTGAGCCGCCAGGCAGCGCCGCGGCTGAGCGGTTGGGGGCAGTTGGCCCGCGCTCGCTGGGCGCTCCCGGCACAGTCGGCCCCGGTCTTGCTCCACACCGCCCGGCTGGACTTTCAGGGCGATCAGGTACGCGCCAGTCGCCTGGTTGCTTCCTGGGCCGGCTCGACCATCACCGGCTCGCTGCGCATCCCGCTGCGCTCCTCACCGGCCTACATCGCCGAACTGAGCGTGGATGAGTGCGACGCTTCGGCCATGGCCGCCGCCCTGCGGCCGGTCGCTCGCCGCTCGCTGCCGTTGCTGTTTCGCGCCTCCGGCGCTGGCACCGCCGAGGGATCTGCCGGCGCGCCCGTTGACGGCGCATCTGAGCCTTCCACAGTCCGGGCCGAAGGCCGCCTGAAGATCGGCCGGGTGCGCCTGCGGCGCCTGCTCCTGGACTCTGTGCAGGCCGACTTCCGCCTGGCAGGCCGCCGCCTGCAACTGGACCGCAGCACCGCTGCCTTCTCCGGAGGCACCTGGGCGGGCAGCGCGGTGCTGGACTTTTCCGCTGGAGCGCCCGCCTATCGGCTGACCGGACGCATTCGCAATGCTTCGCTCGCCGCCCTGGCGGCCTTGTCTGCCAGCCTGCAGGGCACAGCCGCCGGACAGGCTTCCGGCCTGATCTGGCTGACATCCTCCGGTTGGACCTCTCCCGAAGTTCTCGACAACCTCAGCATGCGAATGCGGCTGGAAGGCCACGATCTCGTCCTCCGGAACGTGGATCTGGAGGGCGCCGCCGGCGGGGGCAGTTCCGGCCCCGCCGGCCTCAGCCAGATCGAGCGCTTCACCGCCCATCTGGCGGTGGAGCGCGGCCGCATCCGCCTGCAGCAGGCCCTGCTGGTGGCCCCCTCGGCCACCTTCCAGGCAACCGGCACGGTGGGCTTCGATCAGGCGGCCGACTTCGCGATCCTGCCCATGAATGACGCGCGCGCCCACGCCTTCCGGCTGGTCGGCCGCCTGGACTCGCCGCAGGTGCGTCCCGCTGCCGGACCAGAGGGGGAGCGAGCCGTGCCCGCGGCCTCTCGCAGCGATCGGTAACCACCCGGTCCGCGCCTCCGTCTCTGCAGGGGCGGGTTTGAAACCGGCCCCGGCTCGCCCTCATAATGGGACGTCCAGGTGAAACATCTTCTCCCGCCATTCCTTGCTTTTTTCGCGGTGGGGGCAATGACCGCGGCGCTGGCAGTCCGGCGCTGTGCCGCGCCGGCCGAGGACGGGAACTCGCAGGCGGCAGCCGACCGCATGGAAAAGAAGCTGGCGCAGATTAAGGAGAAGGGCGCGGGCCGTAATGGCCTTGCCAACCCCATCCTCCTTTCCGAGGACGAGGTCAATTCGTACTTCGAATACCGGATGGGCGCCAGAATCCCGCGCGGCGTTTCCCAAGTGCGCTTCCGGCTGCACCAGGACCGCGTCGCCGGAAGCGCCCTGGTGGACTTCGAGGAAGTGAAGGCAGCCTCCCGCCGCCCCCTCAATCCGCTGGTGGACCAATTGCTGAGCGGGAAGCGCCCGGTGACCGCCCTCGGACGCTTCACCTCCGAGAAGGGGACGGGGATGTTTCACCTGGAGGAGGTTTCCCTGGGCAGCCTGGCTTTGCGGGGCCTGTTGCTGGACCTGGTCGTCCGGCATTTCGTGCTGCCCCGCTACCCGCGCGCCGCCATTGACCAGCCCTTCCGCCTGCCGGAGAATATCGAGCAGATCGTGCTCGAGGAGGGCCGGGCCCTGGTCCGTTTCCCGCGGCGTTGAAGAAGAAACCGTCTGAAAATCACCCGGGCGCAGAGCATGCCCAGGCCTCGTCTTTCTCTGCCTCCTCTGTGTGATTGCGATGGGAAAGATGGGTCAGCAGCGCTCGACGAAAACGCTGCTCGCCGCCTCCTGCCCGATGAAGTGTTCGGCGCCGGTGCGGCTGACCCGCACCTTGACGGGCCCGCCGAACGGCAGTTTCTCGGTCACCTCGATGGTGGCCTGGGGCACCAGGCCCAGCGACACCAGGTAGCGCAGCAACTGCACGTCATTGTCCAGGACCCGGCAAATCACCAGCTTCTCGCCCACTTTCGCCTGGCTGAGCATGGCGCCCAGCGCCTTTCCGACGGCGCCCGAACGCGTGGGGATCGGGTCGCCGTGGGGATCGAGCTGGGGGTGGCCGAGTAGGCGGTCGATGCTGTCCTCGAACTCCTCGGAGATGGCGTGCTCCAACACTTCGGCCTCAGCGTGCACGCGGTGGAGCGGGTAGCCCAGCGCCTGGCTGAGGTACAGTTCCAGCAAGCGGTGGTGGCGCACGACCTCCAGCGCCACGCGCCGCCCCGCCGGGGTAAGCCGCACGCCGCGGTAGCGGGAGTGGTGGACCAAGCGCAGGTGGGCGAGGCGCCGCAGCATCTTGGTGACGGCGGCGGGCGAAACCTTCAGCGCCGCAGCCACCGCCGTGGTCGCCACCGGTTCCCGTTCCCGTGTCAGTTGGTAGATACTCTTAAGATAGTCCTCAACCGCCTCCCCCAGCGGGACCCGCGACCTCTTCCTGATACCGATGTCAACCTCCGTTCCGACCTTCCGCTACCGCGCCGGGTGACTGCCGGTGCCGGGATTTGCCCCGACGCTGCCGCCTCCGAGGTCGCGGC
>CAYVGN010000074.1:0-9996 GCA_964451215.1 uncultured Acidobacteriota bacterium | reverse complement strand
AAACTGCGGGCCGTCGAGCAGTGTGTCATCGCCTGCCGGCTGTGCCCGCGCCTGGTGGAATACCGGGAACGGGTGGCGCAAGAGAAGCGGGCGGCCTACCGCGACTGGGAGTACTGGGGCCGGCCCATCTCCTCGTTTGGCGACCCGCGGGCGCGGTTGCTGGTGCTGGGGCTGGCGCCGGCCGCTCACGGCGGCAACCGCACCGGGCGCGTCTTCACCGGAGATCGCTCCGGCGACTTCCTGTTCGCCGCCCTCTACCGCGCCGGCTTCACCAACCAGCCCACTTCCACGCGCCGCGGGGATGGCCTCCAACTGCACGATGCCTACCTGACGGCGGCCGTGCGCTGCTGCCCTCCGGCCAACAAGCCGTGGCCGCAGGAGCAGGCCAACTGCCGCCAATACCTGGAGCGCGAGTGGGAACTGCTTCCCAACCTGCGCGCGGTCCTGGCGCTGGGCAAACTCGCTTTCGACACCTACCTGCGCCTGCTGAAGGACAAGGGGCAACTGCCGCGGGCCTCCTACCGCTTCGGCCATGGCGTCGAATACATCCTGCCGCCGCCGCTGCCCGCTCTGTTCGCTTCCTACCATCCCAGCCAGCAGAACACCTTCACGGGCAAGCTGACGCCCTCCATGATGGATGCGCTGTTGCGGCGCGTCCGGCGCTTGCTGGATTCGGGCCAGGTCTGAAGCAACCCAACCGATACCACGCTTCAGGGCCCACGCTTCTATGGGCGTTGACCTCTCAATTTGGCCGCGGCGCTCAGGCCACAACCCACAACCGGAGGTTGGGTATGTCTGCGAAGTCGGAGCCGTTCAGCGTCCAGAGTGCAGCTTCGCGGGTGATGGCGCAGGCGGCGATGGCCACGTCGGTCTCCCGCCCTCGGGGACGGCGGAGCGAACGGTAGAGCTTCGCGCTTAACGCGGCCTCTTGTGGTCCGAAGGGAACTGCCGAGCTGCTCAGAAACAGGGCTTCCTGGGCGGCAAGTTCCTCCGGCAATCGGGGTCCCCGCAGCCACTCATACAACACCAGGGAGGGAAGCAGGATTCGTTCACCTTTCTCCATGGCCTTGCGGAGCGCGGGCGCCGAGCGCCTTGGCCCGGTCAAGCTGTCAATGAGCGCGGAGGTGTCGAGAAGAATCATGAACTCCTCATGCCCGCACGCCTTCGACCGCCCCGGCGGCGCGCTTGCCGGATGACTTTCAACTCCCGCTCGACCTCTCTGACGTCACGGCGCGGAATCCGGGGGACAACTTCGTCGAAGGCGCGAAGCAGGCTCAATCTTTCGCGTTCGCTCAGACGCCCGATCCTGTCGTAAAACTCCAGGATCGCCTCCCGGACGACTTCGCTTTTGGGTCGCGCGAGGCGGGCGGCAGCCTCCTGTAGGCGGCTGACCGTCGCCTGATCCAACGTAAATGTCACCTTGGTGGTCGCCATACAGCCATACTACCATACCGTTCCGGCCTCTGGTCCAGATGACCTTGTGGCACACAGCGTCAGAGCATCCCTGGCGCCGCAGCGCCGGGGGCATTTCTCTGTGGGCAATCGGCCGGGGATGCGGTCTATAATCCCCTGCGCGGAGGTTTTATATGGCGGAACCGATAACACGCAGGCAATTGTTCCGGAAGGCTGCGCGCACTGCAGCCGGCACAATGGCGCTTGGTCCCTTCTTCCACTTCGGGAGGGCCGGCCAGGTGCGCCGCCCCAATTTCCTCTTCCTGCTGACCGACGACCAAAGCTACGCCACGCTCGGCTGCACCGGCAACCCGTTCATGAAAACCCCTCACATTGACCGGCTTCGCCGGGAGGGTGTGCTGTTCACCAACGCTTTTGTGGCTATGTCGCTGTGCGCGCCCAGCCGCGCCTCGTTCCTGACCGGGCGCTATCCCTTCAGCCACGGCATCTACAACAACCAGATCCGCTGGAACCAGGAACTGCCTTCCTTGCCGCGCCTGCTCCACGACGCCGGCTACACCACCGCCCACATCGGCAAATTCCACATGGACGGCGACGACCGGGTGCAGCCCGGCTACGACTACTGGGCAGCGCAGGTCGCCCAGGGAAGCTACCTCGATCCCCGCAAGAACATCAACGGGAAGTGGGAGGAGCTGAAGGGATACGACACGACGATTATCACCGACCAGGCGCTGGAGTTCATTCGCCAGGTCCCGCCCGACAAGCCCTTCTGCGTCTGGATGGGGTACAAGGCCTGCCACGCACCGTTCACCCCGGCCCCGGGCCATGAAGATGACTTCGCCGACGTGGCCTTCAAGCCGCCCCAGTCGTTCTTCGTGGATGACCCCGGCAAGCCCAAGCGGGTACGCCAGCGGCGCGGGCTTCGTCCCGCCGATGCCGAAGCGCCGCAACGGGCGGCCAAGAAGCGCGACCTGCCCGCCTGGCTGAACCCGGCCCGGCTGGAGCAGTGGGCCGAGCGCGAGCGCAATCAGTACCGCTGCCTGATGGGGGTTGAGGACAGCGTTGGGCGCCTGCTGGCCGTGCTGGAGGAAAAGAAGGCGGCCGAGGACACCATCATCGTCTACGCCGGCGACAATGGCTTCTTCCACGGCGAGCACGGGCTCCACGGCAAGATGGAGGCCTACGAGGAGGCGCTGCGGGTGCCGATGATGCTGCGCTATCCCCGCCGGGTAAAGGCCGGGCAGACCTGCGACGCCTTCGTCGCCAACCTGGACCTGGCGCCCACCATCCTCGACTTCTGCGGCGTGCCCGCCCACAAGGCCATGCAGGGCCGCTCCTGGCGCCCGCTGGTGACGGGCAAACCCAAGGCGCCCTGGCGCGATTCTTTCCTCTACTCCATGTACGGTGGCGCTTCCGACCCCAAGACGCCAACCGTCAAGGCCATCCGGACCGAGCGCTTCAAGCTGATCCTCAACCTGAATCCGCCGGACATCACTGAGCTATACGACTTGAAGAATGATCCCCAGGAGATGAAGAACCTGGCGGCGGACCCCAACTACCGGGATACGGTCCGCGAACTGGAGCAGCGGATGCTGCGGGCCATGCGCGAACTGGAGGACCCGGCCGTGCCTGCGGTCGAAGCCGCGCTGAAGACCTGACGCGGTGCTTTGACATCAACCGCACCCGAGTGCCAGGAATCCGCGCCAAGGATTGACGAGGCTGTCGACACGGCCCACATCTGTAGGAATAGCCCATGGCCCGCGACCCGATCGTAGAGGAGATTCGTGCGATCCGAGAAGCCTTTGCGGAGGAGCACGGCTACGACGTCAGGGCGATCGTGGATGCTCTCCAGCGGGGAGAGGCCGATAGCGCCCGGCGCCCCGTCTCCCTGCAAGCGAAGCGCACACGGAAGAAGCAGCGAGAGCGGAAGGCTGGGTAGCGTACTCGCCTGACGAGGCGCTGCAGGCGACGGGCAACAGCAAGGCGCGCCTGAGCGCCCGGTCGTTACGCGCCACCGCTAGAGAGGGAGCGCCCATCAGTGAAGAGTTCCAGCTTCTCTCAAGAGTTCGCAGCAGTCGCACATGCCGCTTCGCGGCACCCTGAAACGATGAAATGTGCGAGGCGGGTCATGTGCGCTCCCTCACGGTCGCGCCTCGGATTTACGGAAGCTCGCCGCGTCCCGCGTGTAAGGGCGCTCCTTGCTGTGCCCGCCGGCCAAAGCGCACCGGCCGTACCCTCGGGAGATATTTCACGGCAGCACTCGGTCAGGTTTTGACCGTAACGCCGTCGTCGGCCAGCGGCGCGCGGGTCTTCTTGTGGTGGGCGATGTTGGTCAGGTGCAGCGGACGGACCGCCTGGTGGCCCACCTCCACTGGTCGGTCTTGCGCGCCTTGCGGACCATGTTGGCTCCCTGCTTGATGGACCAGGACATGGGCTTCTCGCAGTAGGCGTCGTTGCCGGCGCGCAGCGCGTCAATGAGCATGTCGTGGTGCCAGTGCTCCGGGGTGGCGATCAGCACGGCGTCAATTTCCTTGCGGTCCGGCAGCTCGCGGTAGTCGCGGCAGCCACGGGCCTGCGGCCCGGCGATCTGCAAGCCCTGTTGCAGGTGGGGCTCATAGACCTCGCACACCGCCGCCCACTCCACGCCCTGGGCCTGGAAGCGCTTCATGTGGCCCCGGCCCATGCCACCCGCGCCGATGATGCCCATCACGATCCTTTCATTGGCGCCCAGCACGCGCCGGGAAACCAGGGGCCTGCCGCGGCCAGGGCGCTGCCCAGGAAAGTCCTCCGGTTCATTTGCGACCGTTCCATGTTTTTCCTCCTCGCCGGTCCGTTCTTTCCCGGGGATGCTATTCGATTACGTCCCAGAGTTGAAGACGGCTGCAACCCCGCCTGGGCGGCCTGGCGTCCGGGATCGGCATCGAGGCAATGCCCGGCAGTCGCCGCACCGACGCGGGCGCTACGTTCGGCGGATGATCCTCACCGCGGGGAGGGGGACCAAGGTAAGGGACGCTGCTTTCGTCCTATGGCTTGGCAAAAGCACTGTGCTAGCCTAGCGGGGGCAAAGGCTATGAGCGAAAAGAGACGGCATCCACGTGTCTCCTGGCTGGTGGATGGTCAGGTCTGGTGCCGCGACGAAGACGTTTATTGGGACGTGCGCGTGACCGATATCAGCGAAGGCGGCTGTTTCGTCGACACCCTGGTTCCGCTCTCGGAAGGCTCCCCGGTCTCGTTGAAGGCGAATGATCTCAGCGGGATGCCCATGGACATCCCGGGCCGGATCGTTTACGGGCAGCCCACCATCGGGTCGGCGATCGCCTTCGATACGCTCGATCCCAACCTTCGCCTCCAGCTCCAGAAGATCGTCGCCGCCGGTCAGACCGGCTCTTGATCAGTAGGCAGTCGGCTGGCGTTCGGCGATCAGCACCCCGCCGCCGGCGGGCAGCGCGCCGCCCATCATGCTAGCGGTGAAGCCTGCCGACGGTTTCCCGGATGAAAGGCTATGACGTCATCGTGGCCGGAGCAGGTCCGGCGGGCTCCACCGCTGCCGCGCTGCTGGCACGGCACGGCTGCTCGGTGCTGCTGGTGGACCGCCAGCGCTTCCCGCGCCAGAAGACCTGCGCCGGTTGGGTGAACCGGCTGGCCTTCGAGCGCTTCGATTACCTGCGGCGGCGCCTCGATACCTTGGTGGAAACGCCGTTCTCCGGCATCACGTTTCTAACCGCCGACCTGCGGGGCCGCGCGGCCATATCCGACGAGCGCATCTCCGGCTACCTCACGCTGCGCGACAAGTTCGACGACGGGCTGCGCCGCGCGGCCGAGGAGATGGGCGCTGAGTTCCGGGACGGAACGCGGCTGGAAGCAATCGAGCAGGGACGCGACGGGGTCGTGGTCACGCTTTGCGCCGGCAGCGGAGCGCACACCGAGCAGCAGAAAGCCCGCGCCAGGGTGCTGGTGGGGGCCGACGGAGCCAACAGCCGCGTCGCCGTGGTTGGGGGGCTGCGCCCCGCCTGGTCGCCGCAGGAATACGCGCTCTGCGCCAACGAAGACATTCCCGCCGATCCTGCCCGCGTCCGCGCCTTCTACGGCCAGCAGCTCCCGCTGCTGGTTGCGCCGCGCTTTGCCGGCGTCCAGGGCTACGGCTGGATCTTCGCCAAGCGCCGACACATCTCGGTCGGCATCGGCGGGCGAATGCCGCCGGGCATCAAGATCCGCGAACTGTTCTGCCAGTTCGTGAGCGAGGCGCGGAGGGCCGGTTTGCTGCTGGCCGAACTGGTGCCGCGCAAGACCGCCTACGCTCTGGATCCGGCCGGCGCCGTCCACCGCGGCCGGCCCCTGGCGCGCGGGCGCGTCCTGTTGGTGGGAGATGCGGGAGGCTTTGTTTCCGGCTCCACTGGCGAGGGCATCTACCCGGGGATGGTGAGCGCGGAAGTGGCCGCTGAGGTGATCCGCCGCGCCCTGTCTGGCCCTTCTCCGGAAGCGGCTCTGGCCGCCTTCCAGCAGGCCTGGAAGCGCGAACTCGACGATTACCTCCGGCCGCTGCCCGGCGGCGATCGAGTCCGGCAAACCCAAGCCCGCCTGGACCTGGTTTTCCGCTACCCCTGGGTGGCCCGCATCGCCGCCCGCGCCTTCCTCTACGGCGAACCGCTCAGCCTGCGCACCGCCCTGCGCGCGTGGTAGAATTCGCAGGCCGATGAACTTCACCGTCGAAACGCTGGGGTCCTGCCGTTATCCCTCGCCTTTCCCCAGCCGGCACTACCTGACCGATGAAGACCGGGTGGTCTTGCACTCGGAGATGAAAAGGGTGTGCGAGGCATTCCAGCAGGACCAGCAACTCATGTCGCTGGAGATCGCCGGGCCGCGGGAGAAGCTGTTCTTCGATCCGCAGCAGATCAGTTGCGCCATCGTGACCTGTGGCGGGTTGTGCCCGGGCTTGAACGACGTTATCCGCAGCATCGTCCTCAGCCTGCATCACCTGTACGGGGTGAGGCGCGTGCTGGGAATCCCTTACGGGTACCAGGGCCTGGCGCAACCGGGGCGGCCGTGGGCCGAACTGACGCCGGAGTCGGTCGCCAGCATCCACCACGAGGGCGGCACGATTCTGGGTACCTCGCGCGGCTCGCAGGAAATCGGCGAGATGGTGAGCACGCTGGAGCGGAGCGGGAGCGACGTGCTGTTCACCATTGGCGGCGACGGCACGCTGCGGGGCGCCGGCCGCATCGCCGAGGAGATCCGGCAGCGCAACCTGGCGATCGGGGTGGTGGGCCTGCCCAAGACCATTGATAACGACATCGCTTACATCGAGCGCTCCTTCGGCTTCGAGACCGCGGTGGCCGAGGCGCGCCACGTGGTGACGGCGGCGCACGCCGAAGCACTGGCGGTCCGCAACGGCATCGGGCTGGTCAAGGTGATGGGCCGCTACTCCGGCCTGCTGGCCGCTCACACCACCCTGTCCACCGGCGAAGTCAACTTCTGCCTGGTGCCCGAGGTGCCCTTTGCCCTGGAAGAAGGTGAGTTCGGCCTGCTGCCGGCCCTGAAGCGGCGCCTGCTGGCCCGCAGCCACGCCGTGATCCTGGTGGCCGAGGGCGCCGGGCAGGAACTGGTGGCCGCGCACGCCGAGCCCGTTTACGACGCCTCCGGCAACCTGTGCCTCTCCGACATCGGAACCTTCCTGCGCGACAAGATCCTGGAATACTTCCACCGGGTGAAGATCCCGGTGGTGCTGAGGTACATTGACCCCAGCTACACCATCCGCAGCCTGCCGGCGGGCCCGGACGATTCCGCCTTCTGCTCGCTGCTGGGCCAGAGCGCGGTGCACGCCGCGCTGGCCGGGCGCACCAACGCGGTCATCGGCTTCTGGAACCAGCAGTTCACCGTGGTTCCCATCCCCATGGCCGTTTCCAGCCGGAAGCGGATTGAACCGGAGGGGCGCCTCTGGCAGAGCGTGCTGCAGGCCACCGGCCAGCCGCCACTGGCTCCCTGACGGCGCTTTCTGACTGTGGCGTGCGTTTCTGTGCCCTCTGCGCCTGTTTGGCCCTCTACACGATCTTTTCTCGGGCGCCGTCCCAGTTCACCTTTTTCCCCGTCTTGTACGCGATGTTGGCGAGGTGGGCGGTGGTGATGGACCTGTGCGCGACCTCGATCGGCGCGTTGGGCGTCTTGCGGCTGCGGATGCAGTCGAGCCAGTTCTCCAGGTGCGCCACCACGTCGTTGCCGCCCTGGTATTCGAGCTCGGGCTTGGTGGTGTCCACCCGCTGGCCGGGCTCGAGCGGCTGCGGGAACAACCGGAGGTTGTGTCCCACCACTTCCAACGTGCCCTGCGTGCCGTAGAATCGCCCGCCCTCTCCCTCGTGACTGTTGAGGAAGTTGTAGGTGACCTGGGCGGAGAACTTTCCGTAGTCAACCAACTGGTGCACTACGTCGGGCGTCTGCCAGTAGTCGAAGTGGTGGATGCCGCCGTGGGCCACCACCGATAGCGGCGCGTCCACTCCCATCAGCCACTGCATGGCGTCCACCTGGTGCGCGCCGATGTCGGTCATCAGCCCGCCGGCGTAGTCCCAGAACCAGCGCCAGGCGAAGTAGCGGTGCTTGTTGAACGGCACCTTGGGGGCATGGCCGAGGAAGCGCTTCCAGTCCACCTCGCCCTGCATCTCGGCGGGCGGGGCGAAGGGGTCGCGGACGATCCAGTTGCGCAGGTCCCACATGCGCACCATGTAGATCTTGCCCAGCCGGCCCGAATCAATGATCTCCTTGGCCCTCGCCCACTGGTCGGCACTGCGCTTCTGCGAGCCGATCTGCACCACTTGGCGGCTGGCCCGAGCCGCCTTCACCATCTCCTGCCCTTCTTCGATGGTACGGGCCAGCGGCTTCTCCAGGTAAATGTCTTTGCCCGCCTTGAGGGCCTCCAGGAACTGCTCGCGGTGGTGATGATCCGGGGTGACGATCATGACCGCGTCCAGGTCCTTGCGGTCCAGGATGCGGCGGTAGTCGTCATAGCCTTCGGCCTTGTTGTCCGTGAGCCCGCGCGCCTGTTCCAGGCGATAGGAGTAGACGTCGCAGACAGCCACCACCTCGGTGTTGGCGGTCTTTTTCAGGTTGCGGATGTGCGACTGCCCCTTGCCACCCGTGCCGATGACACCGATGCGAATGCGGTCGTTGGCGCCGTAAGCGCGGCCGAGCGAGGAACTGGCAGTGAGGCCGGCTGCCGCCCCCGATTCCAGCAAGAAGTCCCGTCGGCTAACAACTCGTCTCATATGCCACCTCCCTTGGCGGCCAATATACACCCGATCGAGGCTTCCGGCTCGCGGACCTGGGCTTGCACTTGGCCGCAGCGCGGCAGTCATGCGCAGGTCGCTCCATCAGGATTTCCTCCTGTATACTGGTGTGGGTAACAGCGAGCGAGGGCCCGCGAATCGCATGTCAAGACCGCTTCTGCTGCTTGCCGCCATTCTCGTTGCTGTTCTGGCTCTGGTTGCGGTTCGCCTGCTGCTTGCCGGCGGGGCCGCTGCCGGCAGAGCAGGCCCCGCCCCCTCGTCCCAGGAGAAAGGCACAAAGCCCATTGAATTCGGCGAGCGCCATCTGAAGAACGTCCGTCAGCTCACCTTCGGCGGCCTGAACGCGGAAGCCTACTGGTCGCCCGACGGCCGGCGGATCATCTTCCAGGCGACGCGCGAAGGGCTGAAGTGCGACCAGATCTTCATAATGAACGCTGACGGTTCCCAGGTGAAGATGGTGTCCACCGGCAGGGGCCGCACCACCTGCGCTTACTTCCTGCCCGACGGCAAGCGCTTCCTGTACGCTTCCACCCACGAAGCCGCTCCCGACTGCCCGCCCTCGCCCGACCGCAGCCGTGGCTACGTCTGGCCGGTCTATGCCAGCTACGACGTTTACGCAGCTGATGAGACGGGGAAGCTGCGCAAGCTCACCGACCATCCGGGCTACGATGCAGAGGCCACGGTCAACTGGCGTACCAGGCGGATCGTGTGGACGGCGCTGCGGGACGGCGACCTGAACCTGTACTCGATGGACCTGAGCGGCAAGAAGGTGAAGCGGCTGACCAGCCGGCTGGGCTACGACGGCGGCGCCTTCTTCTCACCGGACGGCAAGAAACTGGTCTGGCGCGCCCACTACCCGGCCGACCCCGCCGCTCAGCAGGACTATCGCAGCAAGCTGGCCCAGGGACTGGTGACGCCCATGAAGATGGAGCTGATGGTGGCCGAGGCCGACGGCCGCAACCCCCGGCAGATCACCTCGTTCGGCTGTGCCAGCTTCGCCCCTTCCTTCACCCACGACAGCCGCCAGATCATCTTCGCCTCCAACAAACAACGTTGCGACAGCCGCAACTTCGAGCTGTACCTGGTCAACGCCGACGGCTCCGGGCTGGAGCAGATCACCAACTCCGGCGGCTTCAACTCCTTCCCCATGTTCTCCCCCGACGGCAAGAAGTTACTCTTTGTCTCCGACCGCGGTGCCAGGGAGCGCTACGAGTTCAACATCTTCGTCGCTGACTGGGTTCCCTAGCAGGATGCTGCCTGGGAGTCCATCTGAGTATGTCCGTCAAGAGGAAACCCCCAGGCCGGCGAA